>JAOPVF010000580.1 GCA_025963195.1 Mycobacterium sp.
CAATCCACCGAAGAACGCGATACCGCGCTACCGGACTGGCTCCACTTCTACAATCGCCACCGAGCCCACTCCGCTATCGGAGGCCGCCCACCGGTCACCCGACTGACCAACCTCCCTGCACATCACAACTAGCCCGCTGGCGGGCCCCGGATACGCCTGGTCAAGGGGGCCTACGCCGAGCCGATCGAGCGGGCGCTGCGGTCGAAAAAGGACATCACCGCCCAGTTCCACTACCTGACCGACTGGGCGTTCGCGCACGGCAGCCTGCCCGCTTTCGGCACACACGACGGCGGCTGTATCGAGCACGCGGAGCTGGCGGCGGCACGGGCGGGCGTCGACAAACGCGACTTCGAGATCCAGATGCTGTACGGCATCCGAAGGGACCTGCAGCAGAGGCTGGCCGACGAGGGGTACCGGGTCCGCGTCTACATCCCGTTCGGTTCGGCCTGGTACCCCTACCTGATGCGGCGGATGGCCGAACGACCCGCGAACATGCGGTTCTTCCTGCGTTCCCTGATCGGTAAATGAGACCCGCGCCGAGCAGCCCACTGACAACACACTAGGAGTTGACATGGACACCGTCAGCAACGTCCCGCAGCCGGTGAACGAAGCCGTCCACGACTACGCACCGGGCAGCGCCGAACGGGCAAAGCTCACGCTCCGGCTCGAGGCGATGGCGGCCGAGCAGGTGGAGCTGACAATGGCGATCGGCGGCGAGCACCGCCCGGGTGGGGGCGAGCGCATCGACGTCGTCCAGCCGCACAACCGCAAGGCGCAGCTGGGGACGCTGGGAGATGCCACCGCCGACGACGTGCGTCAGGCCGTCGATGCCGCCAAGGCCGCCGCGCCGGCGTGGCAGCGGATGTCCTTCGACGACCGGGCGGCGATCTTCCTCAAGGCCGCCGATCTTCTGACCGGCCCGGGCGGGCCACGCTCAACGCGGCGACCATGCTGGGTCAGAGCAAGACCTGCTACCAGGCCGAGATCGACGCGGCCTGCTAGATGGCCGACTTCTGGCGGTTCAACGTCGGCTTCGCCCGGCACGGGACACTTACTTTTTGAAGGCGTCCTTGACCTTCTCACCGGCGTCTTTGAGGTTGGACTTCGACTGGTCGCCCTTGCCCTCATTTTGAGTGTCTTTGTCGCCGGTGACCTTGCCGACCGCTTCCTTGACCTTGCCGCCAAGCTTCTGGCCCTTGTTCTTCGCCTTATCCGTACCGCTCATGGTGTGCTCCTACTTCGTGGCAATCGGCCCGTGTGGCCGACGTCCGGGCCGTGGGGTACCTCGTGTGCCGGTTGTCAAACATCAGAAGTCTCACCCTCTGGACCGCGGGGACCAGAGGCTATTTGGGCAAGTCGACCCTAATCCTGTTTGGGTGGCGGTCGATCATCACGCCACTTGAACGTGCAACTATCCATCCGTGAGCGCGAGAGGCGGTGACCGCGGTGTGGGCGCCCACGCTGATCCAGCGAGAACCGTTCCACGCCGACGGGAAGTGATCCAGTGCGGCGAACGGCGGCTCGAGGGTCTTTGCCGCATTCGTTGAACAATCTCAGGCGATCCGGCGAATGTCCGACTACCTGAAGATGACTACGACTTATCTGTCAGTTGAGCCAGAGTCGTGGGTTTCGCCTGCGCTACCGTGGTTCTTGGGTTTGGTCAAAAACATCAGGCGAAACTTGCCGATCTGAACCTCGTCGCCGTTGACCAGCACCGCCGAATCCACCGCCTCCCGGTTGACGTAGGTGCTGTTGAAGCTACCGACGTCAACGACGTGGAATTCGTCGTTCTCCCACCGGAACTCCGCGTGCCGGCGGCTCACAGTGACGTCGTCGAGAAAAATGTCGCTGCCGGGATGTCGGCCCACCAACGTCACCTGCTGATCCAGTACGAACCGGGATCCGGCGTTTGGACCTCGTTTCACGACTATCAGCGCCGAACCCGGCGGCAGCGCCTCTACCCCGGAAACCGCGCTGTCGGCGCCTAGAGTCGGTAGAGCGTCCGGTTCGTTGAGGAAGTCGGCGCTGGGGAACGCAGAAGTGGTTTCCCCGGTGACCTCGTCAGACGTCTGGTCATGGTTCTTATCGGTCACACCCGCTGCCTCTTTTCGGCTGCTCGGTGGAGCTAGCCTGAACTGCTGATACGACCGTACCCGCGCAATGGCCTCCTCGTCGCGAACCGCCCGCGCCATCCTGGTATGGGCTTCGTCGTACTGATGTTTGTTCAGTCCGCCGCAGCCGAAGGCAAGGACTGTCCGGATCGAACGCACCCACAAGCAGCGAAGGATGGTTTACCAGGAAGTGGTTAAGAGGGCTGGTAGCGCAGGGCGGCGCGGTTGTTAGAGGGCGAAGATCGACGCGATGGCATGCATGCCGGCCCACATTGAGCAACACATCGCCACGATGGCCAGGCTGCACCGCGCCGACCGATACAACCGCGGCACTGATGACGTCGAACAAGTGACAGCTCACCGCGCGCAAGCGGTCGAGCAATACATCGCTGACCATCCAGAGCGGTTCGGCGGCTAACCCCGGCGCCGGACTCGACAGATACGAACCATTCGGTTTGAGCAGGTCCGCGACCGTGCCAGAGGCCGGGGACCTGGTCATTTCGGTGCCAGAGACCGCATATTCGCACGGTGACATGCTTCAGACCGGGTGCGCACCCCCAACCGGCGCCCTTGTCGTGAGATCGGCGCTAACGGCGGACCAGCAGGACTGAGCAGTTGGCGTCGCCAAGGAGCGGATGGTAGTCCGCACCGACGAGACGGGTGAGGGGGCCGGCGTCGGCGCTGCTAGCGACCGCGCCTGTAGGTCAGCCCGAAAGACGTTGCAGGCCAATGCTGTCCGTGATCCCAGCTAAAAAGCCAAAATCTCTTGAGCTGCATCACGCGCCGGCTCAAGGCACACGGCCGACGGGCGATGAGCCGCCCGCATTCAGGCGTCCAAACGCGAACGTGAACTCAATAGCGCCCGAAGACACCGAACCGAGCGCCTGGCCTTCGGGCCTGGTGACCGACCCGAGAAGTGCTGCAACCGCTTTCGCGTCGATCGAGAGCGCCGATAACTTCCAGCCTTCGGCGGTGTCCCGCAGCGGATTGTCCGCCATAGCCGATTCCCCATAACTCGACCACGACAAACGATGATACGTTCGAACATCGGGGCTCGAATGCCGAACTGGCTGGCCGACACCGATTTCGGTCTTTAGCCACGTATTCCGGCGGCCAACTATTCCTGAGCGATTCCGCGCAGCGACGCCAATGCCGTGACACAACCGATGTCACGACGTCATCCTTTCACCGAGATCGAGCCCAAACGCGCCAGCTTGCAGCGTCCTGCGAGAGGACTCGCCGGCACAACCGACTCGATGACCTGGCATCCTTCGACAACGTCGATGAACAGGTGGCGACCAGGCGACACCGTCAAAGACGGCAGCACCGGGGCGGTCGGTTGTACTCGAGAATCTTTCACTTTCCGAATGTTTCGGCGGCGTCAGTTACGGGCATTTCGGTGCGGCGACCGTTCGGCGCGCCGGGCCCCCGCGGCCGCACCGGCGCGACGAGTGAGAGCCGCACGAGGAAGTAGGCGATATGAATCCTGAGCCGAAACCGGGTGCCGGGACGCCGATCGGCGAGCTGATGACCCAGCTCTCGTCGCAGACGTCACGGCTCGTGCGTGATGAAATGCGGTTGGCGCAGAAGGAATTTGTTGAGTCGGCTAAGCATGCCGGTATCGGCGCCGGACTGTTCAGTGCGGCTGGGCTGGTGGCGGTGTTCGGCCTAGGGAGCTTGATCGCCGCCGCGATTGCCGCGCTGTCACTGGTGTTGCCGGTGTGGGCGGCCGCGCTCATCGTCGCCGTGGCGCTCTTCGCCGTCGCGGGCATCGCCGGTCTGGTCAGCAAGAAGCAACTCACCCAGGCCGACCCCACCCCTACGAAGACTGTTGCGAACGTCAAACAAGACATCGACGAAGAGAAGGAGGCGCGCCATGACCGCTGACAACACCTCACCGCCACCCGGCCCCGAACCCGGACCCGATGCAGGGATCGACGACATCCAGGCCGACATCGAGAAGACGCGTAAGGAACTTGGCGAGACCGTCGAGGCCCTGTCGGCCAAGGCCGATGTGAAAGCTCGGGCCAAGCAGAAAGCGGCCGACACCAAAGAAC
>JAOPVF010000040.1 GCA_025963195.1 Mycobacterium sp.
GAGGCGATCGCGCACGAGTCGGGCGTCACTGCGCAGCTGAGCGAACGCGTCGCCGCCGCGGGCCGCGCCGCAGAGGCCACGGCCGCCGCGTACGGCGGCACCGAACGTCGCGTCGGGCGGTCGATCACCGCAGCGGGCGGGTGACGGTGCCCAGTTCCCTGGTCTCGGCGCTGTCGGCGCCCATCCGCGAGGTGCAGGCGCTGGTCGGGCCGGGCTGGTCGGGCGACGGCGACGCGGCCGCCGTGCTGTCGGGCGTGCGCGATGCGCTGGCCGACGTGTCCGTCGCCGGCCGACGGGCATGGGACGACGCCGCAGGCCAATGGGTGGGCGACGGTGCCGACGCCGCGTCCTCGTTCACCCACGCGACGGTTGCCGCGGTCGACGCACTGGCGATCCGTGCCGAGCACCTCGGCGCGAGCACGGCCAAGGCGGCTGACGCGGTGGCCAGGGCGCGTGCCCGGCTGCGCGACATCGTCGAGGAGTTCGAGGCGCGCGCCGCGGCACTCGAAGCCGAGTTGGATGCGCCGGGCGCCGCCGAGGCGCTGGCCGCGGAGGCGCGCCGGGCATTGGACGAGGCCGTCGCAGTGGTCGACGAACTGCGCGCGGAGCTAGACGCACAGACCGCGGCGGTGGGTGCACCCATGGCAGCGGGTGCACCGGCCGTACCGACAATGCCCTCTTCAGCGATGCCCTCCGTCGCGGTGCCTGGCTGGTCGGGTGGTTCTGGTTCGGCTGGCTCGGGTTCTGGCGGCTCGGGTCCTGGCCTAGGGGCCTCGGGCGGCGGGGCGCCGTCTTCGTCCAACCCGTCTTCGTGGCCGGACGCCGACGCGGGCGCCCCCGCCAGGGAACTGGCCGATCCGGCCGAGTTCGGCAGCGGCGTCGGGGTCACCCTGCCCGACGGCAGCACCGCGACCGCTCCGAACGCCGTTGCGGCCAGCGCCGTCCGGCATGCACTGACCCAACTCGGCGTGCCGTACGACTGGGGTGGCACCTCCCCGGGCGTCGGACTGGACTGCAGCGGCCTGACCCAGTGGGCCTATCACGAAGCGGGCCTCGACCTTCCGCGGTTGGCGCAGGAACAGGACGTCGGCGCCGCGGTGAACCAGGCCTCGCTACGTCCAGGTGATCTTGCCGTGTGGGACGGCCACGTCGCGATGATCGTCGGAGACGGCACCATGATCGAGGCGGGCGATCCCATTCACCTATCCCCGATCCGAACCACCAACGCCGGTCAGGGTTTTCAGGGGTTCTGGCGACCGACGGCGTGATCAGTCCCTGGGCTCGATTTCGAAGACGAACTCGTGATGGCAGATGCGGACCCGGTCGCCGTCGGAGAGCGGCACACTGCCTCGGATTCGACGATCCTGTACGTAAACACCGTTGGCAGACCGCAGGTCGGTGATGACGAAGGTGGTGCCCGTGTCGCTGACGACGGCGTGGTGTCGGCTGACTTCGGCGTCGTCGAGCACGACGTCGTTGTCCACGAGTCGGCCGATCCGCGTGGCCGCCCCGATCAACGGATGGACTTCTCCCGATGACGCACGAAGGCGTGCCGCGGTGGACCTCCCGGTCGTCGTGGTCCGCCGATCGAGCGTGCTCGCGGCGACGGAGGCGGCGGTGAGTGCGGCTCGACGTACCTCCATCACCTCTTGGCGCAACACGCGTTCGTGCAGTGCTCGGATCGTCGGCCCCGGCTCGATACCCAGGTCGTCGGCGAGGGCGACCTTCAAGCGGCGGTAGGCATCGAGGGCATCGGATTGCCGTTCGGCGACGTAGTAGCCGATCATCAATTGGGCCCACAGCGGCTCACGGTAGGGATGTCCGGTGGCGAGACCCTCGAGCGCGCCGATCACGGCATTGGCACGCCCACAGGCGATCTCGGCTTCCGCTCGGGCGATGTGTACGGTGACTTCGTCCTCGACCAGCGCGGCGGCGAATGGAGCGACGAACTCGAATTCACCGAGATCCTCCAGTATCCGTCCGCGCCATTCGGCCAGCGCGGCGGACAGGTGACGGCTGGCCAACTCGAACTGACCGGCCGCAGCCGCGCGTATGCCTGCGCTCTTCTCGCTGACGAATCTGCCGATGTCGCAATCGATGTCGAGCACGCTGAGTCGGTAGCCCGTGGGCGCGGCGGCCAGGACCGTGCGCCCATCGAGGCCCGCATCGTTGAGCAACCGACGAAGGTTGGAGACGTAGGTGTGCAGGCTCCCGCGTGCCTCCTGCCGGGCCCGTTGCTCCCACACCGCGTCGATCAGCGCTTCACTGCCCACCACGCGGTTGCGATTGATCACCAGCATGGCCAGCACCGCACGCTGCTTCCGGGAACCCAACGCCACCCGTGTGCCGCCAACGGTCATCTCCAGCGGACCCAGCACGCCGAAACCCACCCCGCTAGCAGGCACGCGCCCGAGGTTCCGCGGTGCCCGTCTTCACCCACGCGTCGGGCACGAAACCGAGATCAGCGCCGTCCACGGAGGTTCGGACCTTGTCCCACACCGGGGTGGAGATCGGCGGTGCCCCGGCGACGCCTGGCCCCTGCACCGCGTCGCTGATCGTCGTGCAGACGATGAAGACTTCCGTTTCGTGCGGTAAGTACCCGGTGATCGCGGCGGAAAGCACGGGCTCGGCCCGCACCTCGAGGCTGGGCTCCTGCAATACGAAGCCGCGAAACAGTGCCGCGGGCTCGTCGGTTTGATCGGGTCCGGTCACCTGCGGAGGCTGCGGGCCCGATTGCTGCTTGGTGAGCCGGCCCATCATCACGCCGGCGCCGCCCACGATCAGCGCCGTCGCGACGGCGACCACGACCGGCAACATCCAAGCCCGCCTCTTCTGGCCCTCGTGACGCTCGACTGGCATCTCGGTGGGACCGACGGGGATGGCGCCGGCAGGCATGACGAGGGTGGAGTTGCCGCCCACCAACGCTCGTTGCGCCGCGCGCACCAGGCCGCCCGCAGTCCCGTACCGGTCATCGGGGTCCTTGGCCATCCCTCGCGCGATGACCGCGTCGAACGCCGCGGGAACGCGCGCATTGGTGACGCTGGGTCGCGGGGGCGGGGACACCAGATGAGCGGCGACCAGATTCTCGAGGCTGTCCCTGGCAAACGGGCTGTCTCCCGTCAGCGCTTCGTACAGCACGCATGCCAGTGAGTACACGTCGACCGCGGGGCCGGCCCCCTGCCCGTTGAACCGTTCGGGGGGCATGTAACTGATGGTGCCGATGGGCGTACCGGCGGTCGTCAGGGGGGCGTCGCCTCTCGCTTCGGCGATGCCGAAGTCAACGAGGTAGGCGAAGTCGGCCTGGGTGACGATGATGTTGTGCGGCTTGATGTCTCGATGTGTCAGCCCCTCGGCGTGCGCCGCGTCCAGCGCAGCGCTGATCTGACCGATGATGGCCACTGCCCGCGACGGTTCCAGCGGGCCCTTCGCGATCAATTCGTCGAGTGTCTGCCCGCGCACCAGCCGCATCTCGATGTACAGCCTGCCGTCGACCTCACCCCAATCGTGGATCGGAACGACGTGCGGTTCTTGCAGAATCGCCGCAGCTTGGGACTCACGCTGAAACCGCGTCCGAAACGTGGGATCGTTCGATAGCGCGTCGGCGAGGATCTTCAGCGCGACGGTACGGTTCTTGTCGGTGTCGTAGGCCTCGTACACCTCACCCATCCCACCCTTGCCTAGCAGGCTGACCAAGTTGTACTTGCCGAACGCCGTACCGACGCGCGACTCCACGGCGAACCCCCTGATTGCTAAGGCAGTGTCGCCCAAACGGTAAGGCCATCCAGCCGTTGGTAGCCACCCTTCGCGCCAATGCCTCGGGGTTGTCGGATGCGGTCACGCTCGACTCACGTCGCTCAGGAATCCCAGAGCGGGCCGAATGCCGGGATACCGCGCCGCTCGAGGCCATGCACGACCTCCCAGGTGACGGTGCGGTTGGATACGCAGATCACCGCCTCGGCACCCGATTCGACGTACGCGGCATGGGCCAGTTGCAGCACATCGGGCTTGCCGAGCACATCGGTATCCCAGATCAACGCGTCGGGCTGCGCGGCCTCGATCTCGTCGACGAACGCCTCGCCGTAGGTCTGGCGCGGGTTCTTCGTCACCCAGACCAGCCGAGACGGAACCGACGTATCCAGCAAGTGGCCGAGCACGGGCCCGATGCCGCTGCCCGTCGCGACCAACACGACCTTCGTGAACAACTTGCGCACGTTGGCGACGCCGACGGTCGGAATGCCACGCACCCATACGTGCGTCGGCGGTTCGTCGATGAGCGCCGAGGTCCAGTCACCAGCGCGGGAGACCAACATGCGGTACCCGGTGGCGCCCGGTGCGGCAGGCACGTTCGCGAAGTGATGCCAACCCACGAAGGGCCGACGGCTGATCGGGCGGGTGGTGCCGACGGCGGGGGTCACCCCGTGATCGAGACGCAGCACCACCGCGTGCGACGACGGGCGCTGGTGGCCGATCGGGACGCGGCGCAGACGCAGCCACGGCCAGACGGCCATGAGCACGCTCAGCACCACCAGCCAGAAGGCCGGCGCCGTCACCAGGTCGCCGTCGACGAGCATGGTGTTGATCCCGACGAGCACCAACGCGGCCCAGCCGCAGAACCGGTGGGTCACCTCGAACCGATCGTGCTGTTTGGCGCGCAACCGAGGCAGTGCCATCACCACCATGACCGTGAACGTCGTGGCGATGGTCAGCCCGAGGATCATGTCGGCGGACGACGCCTCGCCGACACCGGCGACGGCGTCGCGGATCATCGACACGACGAGAATCAGATACCACAGCGTGCCTGCAACTGCGGCGCCCACGTGCAGACCGCCGAAGTGGTAGTACTTGCCGAGCGCCCACCGCACTCGCAGCGGCCATGACGTCGGCGGTCGGGTCATCAGCCACGCCAACGCATTGAGGACGTACTGCTGCCGAAACACCACGGCCGCAGCCAGATTCACCTGCGCCACGAGGGCAAGGGCACCCAGGTCGGCGCCGTCCGCCGTCCACCAGTGCGCAGTGGTGACGCCGTACGCCGCCCATCCGAGGTTGACCGTCATCACCAGCGCGACGAGCCGGTTGTAGTGCATCATGCGCGGGTGCTTGAGGATTCGCCGCGCCAACGGAAGGCGCGGCGCCATTCTCCGGTCCATGACGGTGCCGGCGGCCGGCATGGCGAGTTCCGCGGTGGTCACCCGATGAGACTCTGGGAACCGGCTTGGAGGATTCTCAAATAAATCTTGGAACCCCCGCCGACGGTTAGGGCAGTCGCGGGTCGATGAGGGTGACGCCCACGGGAGAGGCGGTGCCGACCGCCGGGAGTAGGCGTGCCCCTTCGGCCAGCCCCACGACGCGCTCCACCAACGCCTGAGGGCGCAGGGTGCCTGCTTCGACCAGTGCCAGCATGTCGGGATAGTCCACGCTGGCCATGCCGTGACTGCCGAGAACGTCCAGTTCCCAGGCGATCACGCGGTCCATCGGTACCGCAGGGTGCCCGCCGACGCTTGGTAGGAGCCCCACCTGCACGTGGCGTCCGCGCCGCCGCAGACTGTGGATGGCGTCCGCACAGGTGGCCGGAGCGCCGACGGCATCGACCGCGACGTGGCTGCCCCCGTCGGTGAGCTCGTGCACCCGGGCGGGGACGTCGCCTTTGCGCTTTCCCCCGTCGCTTCGCTCGCCCCCGGCGTCAACGAGCACGGTGTGTTCAGCGCCCAAGTCCCGCGCCAGGGCCAGCGCCGCGGGGGTGCGGTCGACCGCGATCACCCGTGCTCCGGAGGCAACGGCGACCTGCACCGCGCTGAGTCCCACTCCGCCGACCCCGAACACCGCCACCCACTCGCCGCGCTTGATGCCGGCCCGCGCGTGCAGCGCGCGGTAGGCGGTGGCGAACCGGCAGCCCAGCCCCGCTGCGGCGGCATCGGAGACGAAGTCGGTGACGGCAACCAGGTTGGCGTCGGCAGCGTGCAGCGCCACGTACTCGGCAAAGGAGCCCCAGTGCGTGAAACCGGGCTGGGTCTGGTCGGGACAGACCTGTGCCTGACCGTCCCGGCACCACTCACACCGACCGCATCCGCAGACGAAGGGTGTGGTCACCCGGTCGCCGACCTTCCAGCGTCGGACGTCGTCGCCCGCCGCGACGATCACGCCGACCAGTTCGTGGCCAGGGACGTGCGGCAGTGCTACCCCGTCGTCGTGGCCTGCCCACGCATGCCAGTCACTGCGACAGAGGCCTGTCGCGTGCACCTCGACGACCACGCCCTCCGGCGATGGCACCGGATCGGCGACCGTGACGACGTCCACCGAACCACCGAACTTCTCGAAAACCGCCGCGCGCATGCCGCCATCGTCCCGCACGCCACCTCGACGTCATGGTCGACGGTCGGCGGCGGCTATGACTTCGGGAGCGAACGCCAGTATCTCGGCCTCGACGGCTGTGCGGTCGGACCCGACCGCCGATTCCCACGCTTCGTGGAGCTCGAGCATCTCGACCAATTCGCTGGGGTGTCCGCATTCGCCCGACAGGCTCCACAGCCGCAGAGCGCCGTCAGTGGGCGGCATCACGCCGTCGACGATCGCGGTCGCGATCCATCGCGCCACCGTCCACCCGGCCGCTTCCCTGGATGGCACGTGCAGCTCGAGCTCTGCGAGCGCCGCGAGGAAGAGACCCTCGACCTCCAGCCCGTCGAGCTGCTTCGAACCGGCTGGCTGGGAGGCGAGTTGGGTCAACCCATCGCCACCGGCGCCCTCCGCGACGAGTTGAGCTGCCACGCGGACGGCCACCTCTGGGTAGAAGCCCTTGCCGAGGACGAGTCGCGCCGCGAGCTGTTCCAGCCGAAGCCGCTGTGACGGGGTCAGACCTGCCTCTTCGGCTCCCATTCGACCAGCATGACAAACGAAGCCATCGCCAACCACCCTCGGAGTCGCCAGACCGCGTCGTTAGGCTGTGCCGCATGGCAGCAGAAATCGTGCCGGTCCGGCTCGGTCTGACCAACGGCGACCTCTACACCCTGTGGGCCCCATCGTGGCGCGACGCCGACGACGAGTGGCAGGCGTTTCTCGGCAAGGACGAAGACCTCTACGCCTTCGAATCGGTCGCCGACCTGGTGGCGTTCATCCGGGCCGACAAGGACAACGATCTGTTCGACCATCCCGCATGGGCCGCGTTGACCGAGGCGTCGGCGCACCTCTGCGATCCGTCGGACGACCAACAGCATGACCTCGTCGGCGTGCCCGAGCTGGTCGCGGAGAAGCCGACGGAGGACTCGGTCGCCTCGCTCCTCGGCGCCCTGACCATCGTGCAGGCGATCGGCTCGGTCTGCGACATCACCGCGGTGTCGAAGCTGTTCAACGGCAACCCGGTGCTCGGATCGGTGGGCGGCGGCATCGACGCCTTTGAAGGTCGCGCCGGCCGCAAGCGCTGGACCGAGATCGAAGCGGTCATCGGCCGCAGCTGGGACGGCGTCATCGACGCCATCGACTCGATCGTCACCACCCCCGACGTCGACGCCGCCGCGTCGGAGAAGGCCGCAGCAGAACTGGCTGAGCCGGCGCCGGAGCCCGAGGTCAGCGACGAGGCAGACGATGACGGCGACGAGGTCGTGATCGAGGGCGAGGTGGACACCGAGGAAGAGGTCGACGCGCTCACCGCCGAGGCGCAGGGCCAGGTGCTCGGCAGCCACACCGACTTCTGGGGCCAGGTCGGCATCGATCCGGTCCGGATCATGACCAGCGGCGGGACGTTCTACACCCTTCGCTGCTACCTCGAGGATCAGCCGATCTTCCTCGGCCGCAACGGCCGGATCAGCGTGTTCGGCTCCGAGC
Source organism: Mycobacterium sp. (assembly GCA_025963195.1). Classification (GTDB taxonomy): domain Bacteria; phylum Actinomycetota; class Actinomycetes; order Mycobacteriales; family Mycobacteriaceae; genus Mycobacterium. The sequence continues at coordinate 7,819 of JAOPVF010000040.1, forward strand.
GTTCCCTGGCCCGGTATCTGGCCGACGAGCACGAGAGCGACCTGTCGGATCTGGCGACCTTCGACGACATCCGGACCGCCGCCACCGACGGCTCGCTGCGCATCAAGGTCACCGACGACAACGTCTACGTGTTGACCGAACTGTCCGAGGACATCACCGACGGGCCCGACGCCGTCGACAGCGAACAACTCGAACTGGCGGTCGAATTGCTTAGGGACGTCAGCGATTACGCCGAGGACACCACCGTCGACGAAGCGTTGGACGTCGACCAACCGCTCGGCAGGTTCGTGGCGCACGTCCTCGATCCCGGCACGGTCAGCAAGCCACCCACGCCGTACGCCAAGGCCGCCGCACAGTTCGACGCGCTCGCGGCCTTCGTGGAATCGCGACTGCGCACCGAGTAGCGCGGTGAGTTCTGCCCACGTCGCGAGTCGACACCGGCATGACCATCACTGAAGGCACCACCACCTGCTGGCTCGACGTCCCCGGCGCCCGACTGCACTACGAGGTCCGCGGTCGTGTTGAATTCGCGGCTCGCAGCGGTGGCCCACTGCTGTTCGTCGTCGGTTCCCCCATGGGCAGCGCCGACTTCGCAGGCTTCGCCGACGCGCTGGCGTCGGACCGCACCGTCGTCACCTACGACCCGCGCGGCCTTGCCCGCAGCACCATCGAGGACCCCACGCAGGACGCCACCCCCGATCTGCGGGCCGACGACGTCGCGGCCATCCTGGACGCGCTCGGCGCCGAAGCGGCCGACGTGTTCGGATCCAGCGGCGGCGCGGTCACCGGCCTGGCACTGGTCACCCGTCACCCGGGCCGGATGCGCACGCTGATCGCCCACGAGCCTCCACTGCTGGAACTGCTGCCCGATGCCGAGGCGCAGCGGGCGGGCACCGAGGCCATCATCGAGACGTTCCACCGCGACGGGCCGGACGCGGCGTTCGTGCAGTTCATGACGACCGCGGGCTACGACATGTCCGATCCGAAGCTCGGCCCGCCACCCGGACCCGAACCGACGGAGGACGAGCTGGCCAAGCGCATGGCCGACATGGCGCGCTTCTTCGCCCACGAGTTGCGTGACACCACCCGCTACCTGCCCGACGTCGCGGGACTGCGCGCGAGCTCCACCGAGGTGCTGGTGGGCATCGGCGTGGACTCCGGTCACCTGCTCACCCATCGCACGTCGACCGCGCTCTGCGAGCTGCTCGGCACCGCGCCCGTCGCGTTCCCCGGCGACCACGGCGGCTTCCTCGAAGCCCCTGGTGTCTTCGCCGACCGCGTCCGCGAGGTTCTGGCGTGACCGGGGTCAGCCGATGAGGACCGCGTAGCGCGGCTTGATCACCTCGTCGATGATCGCCAGCCGCTCGTCGAACGGCAGGAACGCCGACTTCATCGCGTTGATGGTGAACCGCTCGAGATCGCTCCAGCCGTAACCGAATGCCTCCACCAGCCGCAGCATCTCCTGGCTCATGGTGGTGTCGCTCATCAACCGGTTGTCGGTGTTGACGGTGACGCGGAACCGCGCTCGCGCCAGCAGGTCGAACGGGTGCTCGGCGATGCTGGCCGCGGCCCCGGTCTGCACGTTGCTGCTCGGGCACATCTCCAACGGAACCCGCTTGTCACGCAGGATCGACGCCAGCCTGCCCAGTTTGACCGAGCCGTCGGGTGCGATGTCGATGTCGTCGGCGATCCGCACGCCGTGGCCGAGCCGGTCGGCGCCGCAGAACGCGATGGCCTCGTGGATCGAGGGCAGGCCGAACGCCTCGCCGGCGTGAATCGTGAAGCGCGCGTTGTTGCCTCGCATGTACTCGAAGGCGTCGAGGTGCCGGGTGGGTGGGTACCCGGCCTCGGCACCCGCGATGTCGAACCCCACCACGCCCCTGTCGCGGAACCGGACGGCCAGCTCGGCGATCTCCCGCGACCGGGCGGCGTGTCGCATCGCCGTGACCAGACAGCGCATGGTGATGGTGCGGCCCTCGCTGCCCGCCGCCTTCTCGCCGTCGGCGAAGCCGGCGAGCACGGCGTCGACCACCGCGTCGAGCGAGAGTCCGCGATCGATGTGCAGTTCGGGAGCGAACCGGACTTCGGCGTAGACGACGGAGTCGGCGGCCAGGTCCTGCGCGCACTCGAAGGCCACCCGGTGCAACGCTTCCGGAGTCTGCATGACGCCGACCGTGTGCGCGAACGGCTCCAGGTAGCGCACCAGTGACCCGCTGTGCGCCGCGGTGCGAAAGAACGTCGCCAGCGTGTCGACGTCGGTGGCGGGCAGCTCGTCGTAGCCGGTCTCCTCGGCCAGATCCAGCACCGTGGCGGGGCGCAGGCCACCGTCGAGGTGGTCGTGCAGGAGCGCCTTGGGGGCTTGCTTGATCAGGTCGAGGCTCAGCTGCGGGCTCATCCGTCCATCTTGCTCGCGCGCGGCCGCGTTGGGCGCGGAGTTCACGGTGGCGTTGGTTACCCGACGATCCGATCGATGATCAGCGGCCGCTGTTCGGGCGGCTCATCGCCGACGCTCCACCCACCGTCGAGTTCGGCGATGGCACCACCGAACCGTTCCGGGGTGTCGGTGTACAGCGTGAACAGCGGCTCCCCCGCGGTGACCGGCTCACCGGGCCCGCGATGGATGCGCACCCCTGCACCGAACTGCACTTGGCCGCCAGGCGTCGAGCGGCCCGCCCCGAGCCGCCACACCGCCAGTCCCACCGCCATTGCGTCGATGTCGCCCATCACGCCGCTCCGCGGCGCGGGAACGATCTCGGAATGCGCGCCGATGGGCAACGGCTGGGACAGGTCGCCGCCCTGTGCGGACACCAGGTCGCGGAACCGGTCCATGGCAGTCCCGTCGGTCAACGTGTCGGCCGGATCGATTCCGTCGACCCCCGCCGCGTCGAGCATCTCGCGAGCCAGTGCCAGCGTCAGTTCCACCACGTCGTCGGGTCCGCCGCCTGCCAGCACGTCCAGCGACTCGGCGACTTCCACCGCGTTGCCGACGGCGCGTCCGAGCGGCCGGTCCATGTCGGTGAGCAGTGCGCGGGTGGCGACGCCGTGCGCGGTGCCCAGCGCGACCATCGTGCGGGCCAACTCGCGCGACTCCGCCTCCGTCTTGAGGAAGGCACCGCGACCCACCTTGGTGTCCAGCACCAGCGCGTCGGCGCCCTCGGCCAGCTTCTTGCTCATCACCGAACTCGCGATCAGCGGCAACGATTCGGTGGTCGCCGTGACGTCGCGCAGGGCGTAGATCTTGCGGTCGGCGGGCGCGAGGTCACCCGCCGCGAAGACGGCCGCACCGATGTCCCGAAGCTGTTGGCGGATTTGGTCTTTGGAGAGCTCGGCGGTGAACCCGGCGATGGCCTCGAGCTTGTCGAGGGTGCCTCCGGTGTGGCCGAGTCCGCGACCGGCGGCCTGTGGCACCGCGGCGCCGCAGGCCATCACGACGGGAACCAAGGGGATGGTGATCTTGTCGCCAACCCCGCCGGTGGAGTGCTTGTCCACCAACGCGAGTGGCTTGCCGTTGCGGCGCAGATCATGGAAGTCGAATCGCTCACCGGAGCCGATCATGGCCGCCGTCCACCTGGCGATCTCGCCTGGCGTCATACCGCGCAGGAAGATCGCCATCAGCAGAGCCGACATCTGCTCGTCGTGCACCCGCCCGTGGGTGTAGCCGTCGATCACCCAGTCGATCGCGGCGTCCGACAGCACTCCCCCGTCGCGCTTGGTCCGGATGACGGTCGGGGCGTCGAAGGTGAACTGCGTCACGGGTTCTCCACCCTGGCCATGTCGTCGGGGCCGAAGGCGTCGGGCAGCAGAACGGACAACGGACGTGGGCCCGCCGGATGGTCGATCAACATGTCCGGCCCGCCGTGTTCCAACAGGACCTGGCGGCACCGGCCGCACGGCATGAGCAACTCCCCTGCGGCGTCAACGCACGACAGCGCGACGAGTCGTCCGCCGCCCCCGGAATGCAGGGCGCAGACCACAGAACACTCGGCACAGAGACCTAGGCCATATGAGACATTCTCCACATTGCAGCCGACCACGATTCGACCATCGTCGGTCAGGGCCGCCGCTCCGACGGGAAAGCGCGAATATGGAGCGTATGCGCGCGACATCACCTCAATTGCATTGTGCTGCAATGATTTCCAGTCGATCTCAATGGCCACGACGGCTCCGCGGCGTCCGCTCTGAATGCATTCCGAAAACTCCGTTTCACGGCCCGAATTCCTAGATAGGCAACCCTAACTTCGGTGGTGGGACGGCTGCCGGGGCTACCACGCTAGTTCTTTCGGCAAGACAATGGGTTTAGAGTCGCCCCGAGGTTTGGGTACAGGTTGGGCAACGTCGACACGAGGTCCCCACCCGCGTGCCCCGAGCGTCCACCGAAGGCGTTGGAGGTCGGAGATGAGTACAGCCACAGCAGCGGATTCCGCCATACCGGGCCCGCGATCGTCACCACCGCGCCGCCGCACCCTCTATCGCGGCGACCCGGGCATGTGGTCATGGGTGCTGCACCGCATCACCGGCGCCACGATCTTCTTCTTCCTCTTCGTGCACGTGCTCGACACCGCGCTGGTGCGCGTCAGCCCCGAGGCCTACAACGAAGTCATCGACACCTACAAGACGCCGATCATCGGCCTCATGGAGGTGGGCCTCGTGGTGGCCGTGCTCTACCACGCCCTCAACGGCATCCGGGTCATCCTCATCGACTTCTGGGAGCACGGACCGAAGTACCAGCGCCTGATGTTGTGGATCGTCCTCGGCATCTGGATCGCAGTCTTCACCGCCGCAATCGGCGTCATCGGCATGCACATGGCGGAGCAGTTCCTGTGAGCGCGGGCCGGGCCGAGAACCCCTACGACCACGTCAGCGAGCGCGGCGGTCCCGCGCCCGTCATGCAGCGCAGCCACGACCGGCCCGCAGGCCTGGACAACCCGCGGGCGCCACGGCGCCGCAACGGGATGCCGAACTTCGAGAAGTACACCTGGCTGTTCATGCGGTTCTCCGGCCTCGTGCTGGTGTTTCTGGCTCTCGGCCATCTCTTCGTCATGTTGATGTGGGAGAACGGCGTGTACCGGATCGACTTCAACTACGTGGCGCAACGCTGGTCGTCACCGTTCTGGCAGACCTGGGACCTGCTGCTGCTGTGGCTGGCCCAACTGCACGGCGGCAACGGCATGCGCACGATCATCGCCGATTACGCACGCAAGGACTCCACCAAGTTCTGGCTGAATACGCTGCTAGCGCTGTCGATCTTGTTCACCCTGGTACTTGGCACCTACGTCCTGCTGACGTTCGACGCGAACATCTCTTAGGGCTCGAATGGACGCGAAAGAAGGACGAGCACTCAATGATCACTGAACACCGCTACGACGTCGTCATCGTTGGCGCAGGCGGCGCTGGCATGCGTGCCGCCGTGGAGGCCGGCCCCCGGGTGCGCACCGCGGTGCTGACCAAGTTGTACCCGACCCGCAGCCACACCGGCGCCGCGCAGGGTGGCATGTGCGCCGCACTCGCCAACGTCGAAGAGGACAACTGGGAGTGGCACACGTTCGACACCGTCAAGGGCGGCGACTACCTTGCCGACCAGGACGCCGTCGAGATCATGTGCAAGGAAGCCATCGACGCCGTCTACGACCTCGAGAAGATGGGGATGCCGTTCAACCGGACCCCCGAGGGCCGCATCGACCAGCGCCGCTTCGGCGGGCACACCCGCGACCACGGCAAGGCGCCCGTGCGCCGCGCCTGCTACGCCGCCGACCGCACCGGCCACATGATCCTGCAGACGCTGTACCAAAACTGCGTCAAGCACGACGTCGAGTTCTTCAACGAGTTCTACGCCTTGGACCTCGTGCTCTCGGAGACGCCCGGCGGTCCCGTGGCCACCGGCATCGTCGCCTACGAACTCGCCACCGGCGACATCCACGTCTTCCACGCCAAGGCGATCGTCTTCGCCACCGGCGGTTCGGGACGGATGTACAAGACCACGTCCAATGCCCACACCCTGACCGGCGACGGCCTCGGCATCGTGTTCCGCAAGGGACTTCCCTTGGAGGACATGGAGTTCCACCAGTTCCACCCGACGGGCCTTGCGGGCCTTGGCATCCTGATCTCCGAAGCCGTTCGCGGCGAGGGCGGGCGCCTGCTCAACGCCGACGGCGAGCGGTTCATGGAGCGCTACGCGCCGACGATCGTCGACCTGGCACCCCGTGACATCGTCGCCCGCTCGATGGTGCTCGAGGTGCTCGAGGGCCGCGGCGCGGGCCCCAACAAGGACTACGTCTACATCGATGTGCGCCACCTCGGCGCTGACGTACTCGAGGCCAAGCTGCCCGACATCACCGAGTTCGCCCGCACGTACCTCGGCGTCGACCCGGTCACCGAACTGGTGCCGGTGTACCCGACGTGTCACTACGTGATGGGTGGCATCCCGACCACCGTGCATGGCCAAGTGCTGCGCGACAACACCGCGATCGTGCCAGGGCTGTACGCCGCGGGCGAGTGCGCCTGCGTGTCGGTGCACGGCTCCAACCGACTCGGCACCAACTCGCTGCTCGACATCAACGTGTTCGGCCGCCGGGCCGGCATCGCCGCCGCGAACTACGCACTCGGACACGACCTGGTGGACATGCCGGAGCATCCGGCGGCGATGGTGACGAACTGGGTCGGTGACATCCTCTCCGAGCACGGCAACGAACGCGTCGCCGACATCCGGACCTCGCTGCAGCAGTCGATGGACAACAACGCCGCGGTGTTCCGCACCGAGGAGACGCTCAAGCAGGCGATGACCGACATCCACGCACTGAAGGAGCGCTACTCCCGGATCACGGTGCACGACAAGGGAAAGCGCTACAACAGCGACCTGCTGGAGGCCATCGAACTCGGCTTCCTGCTCGAGCTGGCCGAGGTCACCGTGGCAGGAGCGTTGAACCGCAAGGAGTCTCGGGGCGGACACGCCCGCGAGGACTATCCCAACCGCGACGACACCAACTACATGCGGCACACCATGGCCTACAAGGTTCCAGGGGGTGAGAGCGAAGCGACTGGGACATATCGAGCCAGTGACCTGCTGAGCGACATCCGGTTGGACTACAAGCCCGTGGTCCAGACCCGATACGAGCCGATGGAACGGAAGTACTGAGCCATGAGCGCACCCGTACTCGACAAGCCAAGCACCGGCGACTCGGCTACCCCTCCCGTGCCCGAGGGCGCGGTGATGGTGACGCTGAAGATCGCCCGGTTCAACCCGGAGAATCCGGATTCGGCAGGCTTCGAAAGCTTCCGGGTGCCGTGCCTGCCCACCGACCGGCTGCTGAACCTGCTGCACTACGTCAAGTGGTACCTCGACGGCACGCTGACGTTCCGGCGGTCGTGCGCGCACGGGGTGTGCGGTTCGGACGCCATGCGCATCAACGGCGTGAATCGCTTGGCGTGCAAGGTGTTGATGCGTGACATGCTGCCCAAGAAGCCGGACAAGCAGCTCACCATCACCATCGAGCCGATTCGCGGTCTGCCGGTCGAGAAGGATCTCGTCGTCGACATGGAACCGTTCTTCGACGCCTTCCGCGCGGTGAAGCCGTTCCTGATCACCAGCGGTAATCCGCCCACCCGCGAACGCATTCAGAGCCAGACCGATCGCGCCCGCTACGACGACACCACCAAGTGCATCCTGTGCGCGTGCTGCACCACCAGCTGTCCGGTGTTCTGGAACGAGGGGTCGTACTTCGGGCCCGCGGCCATCGTCAACGCACACCGGTTCATCTTCGACAGCCGCGACGAGGCCGCCGCCGAGCGCCTCGACATCCTCAACGAGGTCGACGGGGTGTGGCGCTGCCGCACCACCTTCAACTGCACGGAGTCCTGCCCGCGCGGCATCCAGGTGACCAAGGCGATCCAGGAGGTCAAGCGGGCGCTGATGTTCGCCCGCTGACCGTCACTCCTCCGCGATTTGTGCACGTCGGGTTGCGCGCAGCGCGACTGCGTGTGCACAAATCGCAGGGGGGTGTCACACATTCGGGGGCTGTCCCGTCCAAGGGACATGACCACTCAAAAGCCCCGCATCGAACCACTGTCCCCCAAGAAGGCCCCCCTGCTGGCGCGGCTGATGTACCGCTACGCCAAGCGCCGCTTCGGCGAGGTGCCCGTCCCGTTCGCGGTCGGCGCCCATCACATGCCACTGCTGGTGGCCAACGCCGTCCACGAGACCCTGCTGGAGCGCGGCTCGAAGAAGCTGCCCGCCGAAGTGCGCGAACTCGCCGTGTACAGGACCGCCCGCACCGTCGGCTGCTCCTGGTGCATCGACTTCGGCGCCATGCTGATCCGCCTCGACGGGCTGGACGTCGATCGGCTCAAGCACATCGACGATTACGCAAACTCACCACTGTTCACCGACGACGAGCGTGCAGCGATCGCCTATTCCGACGCGATGACCACCGACCCACTCACCGTCACCGACGACCAGGTCGCCGATCTGCGCCGGCGTTTCGGAGACGCAGGCACGATGGAGCTGACCTATCAGATCGGCGTCGAGAACATGCGTGCCCGGATGAACGCCGCACTGGGCATCACCGAGCAGGGCTTCAGCTCTGGTGACGCGTGCCAGGTTCCATGGGCGACACAGGAGCAAGCGGCGACGCCGTGAACTTGTCGGGGTTCGCGACATCCCAGATGGCGCAGACCTTTCCATCGCGGACGGTCAGCGCCTGGATGTGGGGCTGCAACTCGGGCCGTTCGACGCCCATGGCCATGCGCTCGTTGTAGATCCCGAGTTCACCGTTGACGAGGGCCACCTGCCCAACTTCGAAGAGCTTGGGCCCGTAGCGCTTGGCCAGGCCGAGGATGAAGCGGGCCACCTTGTCGGAACCGTGGATGACGCGAGCGGCGGTGGGCGCCTTGCGATTCGAGTCACCGGTGAACGTGACGTCCGGGTGCAGCAGGGCGACGATGGCGGCCATGTCGCCAGCCGCCATCGCCGCGAGGAGCTTGCCAACCACTTCTTCGTGGGACGGATCGCGCGCGGGCACCTCGGCATCGGCGACCATGCGCCTGGCCCGCGACGCCAGTTGGCGGGCCGACACCGCGGTGACGCCGAGCACGTCGGCGATTTCGGCGAACGGCATCGCGAAACCGTCGTGCAGGACGAATGCGACCCGCTGGTCGGGGGTCAGCCGTTCCAGTACCACCATCGCGGCGAACCGGGCGTCCTCGCCCGCGACGACTGCCTCCAGCGGGTCGACCGTGCCTGATGCCGTCGCTGCCGCTCCGGGGTCGAGCGGGGTCACCACGGGTTCGGGCAGCCACTCGCCGAAGTAGGTCTCGCGCCGGTGCGCGGCCGACCGCAGCCGGTCGAGCCCGATGCGGCTCACCACCGTCGTCAGCCATGCCCGCAGATCGTCGATGCCATCGCGATCCGCGCCAAGTGCGTACCAGCGCAGCCAGGCATCCTGTACCGCGTCCTCGGCGTCGGCGAACGTGCCGGTGAGCCGATAGGCGACGGCGAGCAGATGCGAGCGTTGCCGCTCGAATTCGTCGGTCCGCGCCGCAGTGGTCACGCCTCCAGCGTAGTGAGTTTGCCCGCGCCGATGACCAGGCCGACGGTCACGGCGGCGGTGGCCCCACCGAGCAGCATGACCGTCGTCAGCGATGCGCCGTCGATCACGAACCCGCCGAGTAGTGCCGCGATCGAGATGGTGGCCTGGAACGAACTGGTGAACAGCACCGTCGCGGCTTCGTCGGCGCCACCGGAGGCGCGGGCCAGCCACGTCTGGCTGCACGCGGGCACGGCGCCATATGCCGCGCCCCACATGATCAGCAGGCCCACCACGGCCACGACGCTGGTTCCGGCGAACGTCAGCACGACCGTCGCGATGGCGATCAGCGCGGCCGCGGTGGCGAACGTGGCGCGCAGGCTCTTCGCGATGGCCACCCCGGCAATCAGGTTCCCCGCCATCCCGGCCGCGCCATAGACGAGCAACAGGACGCTGATCGTGCCAAGATCGACGCGGGTGACCTGCTCGAGGAACGCCGACACGTAGGTGTACGTGCCGAAGTGGGCGACGACGATGGTGAACGTCAGAAGCAGGCCGATGCGTACCTGCCGCCGAGCCAGCAGCGCGCCGAGCACCGCGAGCCCGGTCACCCGCGCTGGCGGCAACGCCGGCAGTGAGGCGACCAATGCCGCCAGGACGACCAGGGTCGCGACGCCGAGGCCGACGAACGCCGTCCGCCACCCAGCCACGTCGGCGATGAACGTCCCGATCGGGACGCCGAGGACGGACCCGAATGGCACGCCGAGGAAGATCGTCGAGGTGGCCCGTGCGACTGATCGCGCGCCGACGAGCCGGGAGGCCAAACCCGCTCCGATCGACCAGAATCCGCCGATCACGATGCCGACCAGAACACGCGCCGCCAGCAGCATCCAGAACTCGGTAGCCACCGCGCTGACGAGGTTCGAGGCGGCCAGCACCACCAGCCAGACGCTCAGCATCAGCCGCCGATCGACGCGCGCCGTCGCCACGGTCGCCACCGGGGCGGCGACGGCCGCGACCAGTCCTGGCACCGTCATCAACAGGCCGCACGTGCCAGGGGTCACCGCGAACTCGTCCGAGATCGGCAACAGCAGCCCGATCGGCAGGATCTCGGCGGTGACGATCACGAAGATCCCCGCCATGACCGACCAGACCGCAGGCCAGCGCCCG
>JAOPVF010000100.1 GCA_025963195.1 Mycobacterium sp.
GCTTGCGATCGCAGCCGCGCCGATCGCCTCGGCTGCTCCCACTCCCGGTCCGGCTATCGCACAGTCCTGCAGCGGGACCGGTTCCGGAACCGAATGCCAGTCGCCGGGCAACGTCCAACTCGACGACTCCCCTCCGCCGGTTAGTTACGACCCCTACGGAGGCGACGGATTTCTGATCGGCGGCTACGGCGACCACGGCGGCTACGGCGGCGGCGGCGGCTTTCACGGCGGCGGCGGCGGTGGACATCGATGACCACGTCACTCCGCCGATTCGATGATCAGGTGCGGGAGTTCGATGCCCCACCGAGCCTGCCGCAGAACCTACAAAGAGTGCTGGTCGATCTCGTCGAACTGCACCTCCAGGGCAAGCAAGCGCACTGGAATCTGATCGGAACCAACTTCCGCGACCTGCATCTGCAACTCGACGAAATCGTCGACGCCGCACGCGTAGCCAGCGACACGATCGCCGAACGGATGCGTGCCCTCAATGCGATTCCCGACGGGCGATCCGATACGGTCACGGCGACGACGACACTGCCGGCCTTCCCAGCCGCCGAGCTCAACACCACCGACGTGGTCGACCTCGTCACCACCAGGATCTACGCCACGGTCGACACGATCCGCACCGTTCACGACGACGTCGACGCCGCGGACCCATCGAGCGCCGACTTGCTGCACACCATCATCGACGTCCTGGAGAAGGCGGCCTGGATGCTCAAGTCGGAGAACCGCAAGGTCTGACTCCGCTGGGCCCTTCAGGCCGGCCGTGATCCGACGGTGAACGTGAACTCGTCGACCCCCTCGACGCCACCGCTGACCTCGTCGCCGGGCAGCATCGAACCGACACCTGCGGGCGTTCCGCTGAAGATCAGGTCACCGGGCGCGAGGGCGACGGCCTGCGAGATGTAGCTGATCACCTCCGGAACGGACCAAATCAGGTCCTTCAGGTCACCGCGTTGTTTGAGCTCGCCGTTCACCTTCAGCCAGATCTCCCCGGCGTCGGGGTGCCCGACCTCCTCGACGGGATGGATCGGGGTGCACGGCGCTGATGCATCGAAACCCTTGGCCCAGTCCCACGGACGGCTCAGCTTCTTCGCCTCGTCCTGGACGTCCCGGCGGGTGAGGTCGACGCCGACGCCGTAACCCCAGACGAGACTTCGCGCTTCGGCCGCCGGGACGTTCAGGCCACCGGCCCTCACCGCCACCACCAGCTCGATCTCGTGATGAAACTCCGAGGTGAGCGAGGGGTACGGAATCACACCGGCCGCGTCGACGACGGCGTCGGCGGGCTTCATGAAGAAGAACGGCGGCTCGCGGTCGGGGTCCTTGCCCATCTCGCGGGCGTGGGCCGCATAGTTGCGGCCGACACAGAACACCCGGCGGATCGGAAAGCGCCCGGCCCCGGTGCTCACCGGAAGCGACGCGACCGCGGGCGGCGGGATCACGAAGTCAGTCACGAGCCATGTCTACCCGCCCGCTGATCGACTTCACGCCGTTGGCCCCCGAGACGGAAACGGATCGTCGGCGAAATCGATCTGCGCCGCGGGATTGCTGATCGCCGTGACCGTGCCGGAGCCAAACGCCCCGGCGTGATCGAACAGCGTGGCCGTGCCGACGCCGACGCCGTCGGCCACCCAGTGCGAATCCGCCTGAACGCCGATCCAGTCGCCCAGCGGCAACCGCGCCAGCGCCACCGTCAGGTCGCCATTGATGTAGCCCACCCCCGCCGAGCCGAGATTGGTGACCAAGCTGGTGCCCTCCGCGGCCATCGCCGCGTTCACGAATGGCGTGTTCCTTGCGCCCGAGACGACGTCGACGGTGCGGTTGAAGGTGCGCTTGCGCGAGGTGTTCTGGTGGTCGGCGATGACGGGCGACCAGCCGCCGTCGTCGCTGCCCATGGACATGGCACGCACACCGTCGACGTCGGGCGGCGGCGTGAAAATCATGCTGGCCGACCATTCTTCGCCCCGTGGAGCAGACGAGCGCCGGTACTGGACCAGCACCGCCCGGACCACGACGGTGCCCTCCTGGATCAATTCGCACTCGGAGTTTCGCACCCGCCTGCCGTCGCGCACCAGTCGCGTCGTAGCAGTGGTCTCGATGCCGCGCGCGGCCTTGAACAGGTCGACTGTGAGGCGCGCGGGCATGAAGTCGTCGAGCCCGCAGGCCTCCTCCAGCGCGCGGGCGGCCAAGGCGACCAAGGCCGGGCCGTTCAGATGGTCCTCACCCCAATGGCTCTGCGCGTTGGACGTCGGGAGAAACCGGTCGGGTGCGGTCTGGGTGAAGTGTGCCGGGCGCTCGGTCATTCTCGCATCGTCGCATGAGATTGATCGATCGCACTCGATGCGTTCACCGATTGCGGACAATGCCCGGGTGGACACTCGCCGCCTTCAACTCCTGCTTGCACTGTCCCGGATGGGATCGATGCGGGCGGTCGCCGAGGCGTACCACCTGACGACGTCGACGGTGTCCCAGCAGATCGCGGCTCTGGCCAAGGAGACCGGTACGCCGTTGATCGAGCCCGAGGGCCGTCGGGTGCGTCTGACACCGGCGGGGCGCCGCCTGGCCGATCACGCCGTCACGATCCTCGCCGCCGTCGACGCCGCGCGGCTCGACCTGGATCCCGATGCCGAGCCCGCCGGCAAGTTGCGCGTCGGCGGGTTCGCCACAGGTGTTCGGGTCTCGTTGCTGCCCATCCTCGCCGATCTGGCCGACCGCCATCCCGGGGTGTCGGTCGCGATCAGCGAGTACGAACCCATCGAGGCGTTCGCGCTCCTCGCCGACGACGACCTCGACCTGGCCTTGACCTACGACTACAACTTGGCGCCTGCGGGCCC
>JAOPVF010000134.1 GCA_025963195.1 Mycobacterium sp.
AGGTTGAAACGCCAACGGTGCAAGCGGGGCTGCATCCGGTCCAGTGCGAGGAATCGGAACGCGCGCTGCCACTTGTTGCCCATGCCGTTGTCGGCCGGCTCCGGGTCCCCTTGGAAGAAACCGTCGAGCACGATCTCGTCGCCGTCCTCGTAGGCATTGGTGAAGTGCAGGACGTATGTCGGGTCGGCGTCGAACCAGGTGATCTGCGAGCTGTCCCCGCGGCGCGGGATGACGGCGAAGCGCGAGGCCATGTCGCGATGCAACCGCGGTAGGTGCACGTTGTGTTCGAGCAGGTCGGGTTCCCAGAACAACGGAAAGTCGTTGAGTATCACGTAGTTCTCGGTGAACGCCATGTCGTGCGGCAGGCGTGGCCCCGGCAGCGGCACGTCGACGTAGTGCACCAGTTGGTTGTTCGCGTCGACGACGCCGTAGTGCATGTAGGGCGCATGCTTGCCGTAGTTGAAGAACAGCAGCTCGCCCGTGCGGTCGTCGACCTTGGGGTGCGCCGACACGCCCAAGTCGAACGGGAACGCGCCACCCCAATCCTGTTTTCCAAGCGTCTCACCGGTGTACGGGTCGATGCGGTACAGATCGCCGCACTGGTAGTGGCTGGTGAGTGCCGTCCCTCGGTGCACCGTCACGTCGGTAGACGACGCATCCTTCATCAATGTCCGCGCGCCCCAGCCGTAGTCGCGACGCGCCAGTTCGACCGGCTCTGCGATGCCCGGCCACAGCGGACCGCCGGCCGCGTTCTCCTCGGCGAAGCCGTCGGTGCGGACGAACCTGTTGCGGTAGAAGGCCTTTCCGTCCCTGAAGCCGACGACGTGGATCATGCCGTCGCCGTCGAACGGGTGGTATGCCTTGATCGCCGGGTGCAACGGGTTCTCCGTGTTGCGCAGGTAGACGCCGTCGAGGTCGGCCGGTACCTCGCCGGCCACGACGGTCAGGTCGTCGGCGTCCCACTCCGTGGTCTGTGGGCGCCACGGCCCCGTGCGGTAGGGGTGGTCGTCGTCCTCGGGGAGGGTGGACAGGAACTTGGCGACGATCTCGGTGTTCATCTAGGCCTTCGTCACCACGAAGCTGACCGTGGTGGCCGTGCTGCCACCGAAGTTCAGCGTGCCGAACGTCCGTGCACCCTCGACCTGGTAGTCGCCGGCGGTACCACTGACCTGCTTGGCGGCGTCGAGCAGCATTCGCACCCCTGTGGCGCCGACGGGATGGCCCCCGCCGATCAGGCCGCCACTCGGGTTGATCGGCAGCCGCCCGCCGATCTCGATCTCGCCGTTCTCGATGGCCTTCCAGGATTCGCCGGGCCCGGTCAGTCCGATGTGGTCGATCGCGAGGTACTCGCTCGGCGTGAAGCAGTCGTGCACCTCGATGCCGTCGAGGTCGTCCAGCGACACCCTGGCGCGCGTGAACGCGTCCAGCACGGCCCGCCGCACGTGCGGCATGACGTACGGGTCGTCGGCGGAGCGGTCGAGCTTCTGTTGCAGGCCCAGCCCGACGGTGCGGTGGCCCCAGCCCTCGATCCGGCCGATCGGGCGGGCGTCGGGGTGGTCGCGCAGATAGTCGTCACCGACCAGAACGATGCCCGCGCCACCGTCGGTCATCTGGCTGCAGTCGAACCGGCGGATCCTGCCCTCGACGACGGGATTGACCTCATCCTCGAGGTCGGAGCTGCCGCCGGCCATCAGGTTGGGCACCGTCCACTCGCGGGTCTGGGCGTTTGGGTTGGCGTGCGCGTTGGTGAAGTTCAGTTGCGCGATGGCCCGCAGGTGACTTTCGTCGATGCCGTAGCGGCCGTCGTACTCGTCGGCGACCCGGCTGAACATGTGGGGCCACATGAACTTGGCGTCCCGGCCCTCGTGCCCGGTCCATGCGGCAGCGCCAAGGTGCTGGGCGGCGGTGTCGCCGGGCACCGTCTTCTCCAGCTCGACGCCGATTACCAGCGCCGTCTCGTAGGCGCCGGACCGAAGGTCGGCGATCGCCGCCAGGACGGCGACGCTTCCGGAGGCGCAGGCCGCCTCGTGGCGCGACGACGGGGTGTCCCACAGGCCATCGACGACGCTGGCGGGCATCGCTCCGAGGTGACCCTGAGCGGCGAACATCTCGCCGAAGGCATTGCCGACGTGGACGACGCCGATGTCGGTCGCGTCGACCTTGGACGCCTGCAGCGTTTCGATCACCACGCTGGCGGTGAGGTCGGCGAAGTCGAGCCCCTCGCGAGTTAGGTTCCGCGCGAAGTCGCTCTGGTAACCGCCGAGGATCCACACGTTCGAGCCACCCATGACGGCACCGTACTACAACTAACAGAGTGACTGGAGATCGATCGCAGAAAAGTGTCGGTTTCGACCGAACACCGTCCTCTTACCGGTATGAACACGCCAGGTCAGTCCCGAGCAGCGACGAGCTACTGCATCGTCGACCGCCTGCACGCCCGGCGCGCGGCGCGGGTCCCTGCCAACCGGATCGCCGCCACGGTGTCGGCGTGGCTGGCTGAGCTGGGGGTTCAGAGCCCGATGGCCGAGGACCTCGCCCGCGCAGCGCGCGCAGGTGATTGGCCAACGGCCCACGCCATCGGCGATTGGCTGTCCGTCGACATCACCGTCGCGGCATGACGGTCCCACCGGCTCTGTTCTGAACCGGCGGGACCTCGGCATGCGCGGTTGTCGACCACCGCGTACACCTATGTGCGAGCATTGCCCACGTTTCCGCGCGACAAACGTTCGTGGCCCTTCGCACATAGGAGATGATGGGTCTCATGACGGACGGTAACCACGATCTCGCCCTCCGGATGGCGGAGTTGGCGCGTTCGATCGCGTTGCGCAGCATCGACGATGTCCTCGCCGACGTCACCGCCGCCGCGATGCGACTGATCGACGGCGTGGACATCGCCGGGGTGCTTCTGATCGGCACGGGCGGCAGCTTCGAGACCCGGGCCCCCACCTCTGACCTGATGTTCAAGATCGACGAGCTACAGATGCGGTATCTCGAAGGTCCGTGTGTGCAGGCGGCGCTCGACGAGATCGTGGTGCGCACGGACGATTTCCGCGACGAGCCGAAATGGCCCAACTACTCGCCGGCGATGGTCGACCTGGGGGTGCGCAGCGGCTTGTCCTTCAAGCTCTACACCGCCGAGCGCACCGCAGGCGCGCTCAACCTCTTCGCATACGAGCCGAGGCTGTGGGACAGCGAAGCGGAGACCATCGGCATGGTTCTCGCAGCCCACGCCGCGGCGGCCATCCTGGCCAGCCGCCAGGGCGATCAGCTCCAGTCGGCGCTGTCGACGCGTGACCGCATCGGCCAGGCCAAGGGCATCATCATGGAACGGTTCGGCATCGACGACGTCCGCGCGTTCGCGATGCTGCGCCAGCTCTCCCAGGACGGCAACGTCAAGCTGTCCGCCGTCGCGCAACGGGTCATCGACACCAGGGCGCAACAGCCCACGCCTTGACGGTGACGGGCAACGTCCTCACCAACGACACCGTGAACAAAAAAGTGTGCCTTTTTGGCGGTCTCGCGACTCCTACCTAGTGAACGCCGCCCACACCGGGCGGCCACACCGTAGGAGTTCGGATGAACAACGCAGATGAGACGTTCCGCCCGGGACTGATCCTGAGCGTTCTGGTGGCTGCCGTGATCGGCATCGGCGCACTCTGCATGGTCGCGCCCGCCGATCCGGACCCCGCCACGGTGCCCGCGGTGCCACAGTCGACGTCGCGCTGAGGCCCCGGCGCTCCGTTGGTCGGGGCTGCGCATGTGAAGTCTCCCGTCAGTGGGTATGCCACCCGGGTGC
>JAOPVF010000131.1 GCA_025963195.1 Mycobacterium sp.
CGAAGGCATTCCCACCGCGCACGCGTTGACCGAAGACGTCGCGGCGGCCCTGCCCGGTAACCCGATGGCGATTCCCACACCCGGTCATACCGGCGGGCACTGCTCGTACATGGTGGACGGAGTGCTCGTCAGCGGTGACGCACTGGTGACCGGTCATCCGGTGTCGACGCGCCGCGGACCGCAACTGCTGCCCGGCCTGTTCAACCACGATCAGGACGGGTGTGTGCGCAGCCTGGCCGCGCTCGGACTGCTCGACGCAGAGGTGGTGCTCCCCGGGCACGGCCCGGTGTGGCAGGGCTCGATCCGCGATGCCGCCGAGCAAGCTGCGCGCTGAGCTGACTCCGTTGCCGGCGAGACAGTTTCGCCCTGGTACGACGCGCTATCGACGAAATGCGCAATTCGCTGCGCCATAAACACGACTGGGGTTACCGTCGGTCATACCGGGATTGATCGGAGGCCAGCGATGGCATTCGTTGAACAGATCTCCTGCGCATGGATGCGCCGGCTCGTGGTCGCTGCGGTCGCCACCGCAACGCTGATCGGCGTCGCATGTAACCCGCCGACGGCATGGGCCTTCTCTAGTCCGGGCCTTCCGATCGAATACCTCGACGTGCCGTCGCCGTCCATGGGGCGCAACATACGGGTCGAGTTCCAAAGCGGCGGGCCGGATTCCCACGCGGTGTACCTCCTGGACAGCATGGAGGCCGGCGACGACTTCAACGGCTGGGACATCAACACCGCGGCGTTCGATTGGTACTACCAGTCGGGGCTGTCGCTCGTCATGCCCGTCGGCGGGAAGTCGAGTTTCTACAGCGACTGGTACCAACCCGCGGTGGGCAACGGTCAGACCCAAACCTACAAGTGGGAAACCTTTCTGACCCAGGAACTTCCGACATGGCTGGCGACCAACCGCCAGATCGCGCCGAATGGCAATGCCGCAGTGGGCTTGTCGATGGGCGGCTCCTCGGCGCTAACGTTGGCCATCCATCACCCGCAGGACTTCGTCTACGCCGGATCGTTGTCGGGCTTCCTGAACCTCTCCGCACCTAACTGGACCGGCCAGGTCGGAATCGCCATGTCCTGGAACGGCGGCTTCAGCCCCGATGCCATGTGGGGTCCGCCCGGTGACCCCGCCTGGGCGCGCAACGACCCCACGGTCAACGTCGCTCGACTCGTTGCCAACGGGACGCGGATCTGGATCTATTGCGGGAACGGAACACCCGGCGATCCTGCGCTGGCGAGCCCGGACGCGCCCATCGCGGGCCTCGGCTTCCTCGAGGGCTTCGCCATCGACTCCAACCTCGCGTTCAGGGATGCCTACCTCGCCGCGGGCGGGAACAACGGCGTGTTCAACTTCCCCGACGGAATTCACAGCTGGGGCTACTGGGGTCAACAGCTCCAACAGATGAAACCCGATCTGCAACGAGTACTGGGCTCACCTCAAGTGAGTGCCTCGTAGCCCAGTAGGAAGATCGCCGTCAGGCACAGCCCGCACGACACCAGGATCGCGGGCATCAGGATCATTTGGTCGAGTTCCTCGTCGTCGAGTGCGTCATTGCCGACGCGCCCGAACAACACGCGCCCGAGGACGTTGTCCCGGAACGCCCGCACCACCCGCCGGACGGCGGGGACGTCCCGCTTGCGTCCGATCACCGTCCGCAGCGCGAATCCCGCCACGAACAACGCTATGGCGCCCAGCAATAGCAGCCAGCCCACCACCGTCTGCGACAACACGATCTCCCCGGGATGTCGACGTTTAACCCCGTTGCCGCGAAGCTTAGAGCCCGACGTGCTCCCGCAACGCGAACCCACGGTATTTCCTCACCGCAAGCCCCACTGCTTGGCGATCAGTTCGTGCGAACGCAGCCGGTCACCGTGCCGATGCGTGACCGACGTGACGACCAGCTCGTCGGCATTCGTCAGCCGCTGCAAGGCATCCAAGCGGTGCGCGACCTCGTCGGGATCGCCGACGAACTGCGTCTTCGTGCGGTCCTCGACCACCGCGAGTTGCTCGGCGGTGAGCGGCGGGACGGAATCGGGGTCGGGGTACGGCACGGCACCATCACCAGCACGGATCGAATACACCCAGTGCCCATAGCTCGAGGCCAGCTGCCGCGCCGTGTCGCCGTCGTCGGCGACCACGATGTCCGCCGACACCACCACGTAGGGTTCGCGCAGCGTCGCCGACGGCTGGAACGCGTTGCGGTACGCGTCGACCGCCTCCAGCGCGGTCGCAGGGGTGATGTGATAGCTCGCCACGAACGGCAACCCATTGGCACCCGCAACCTGCGCGCTCTGCCCCTTGCTGCTACCAAACACCCACGGCAGCAAGGGCGCTCGCTCCCCAGGCACGACGTGCGACTCCACGCCCTCTGGCGCGTACGTACCGTTCAGCATCGCCAGGATGTCACCGACCTGATCACCGAAGTCCGGTGGCACCGCCTCGGGCTGTTGCAGTACCGCCATCCGCGCCTTGAGTCGTGGGTTGCGCATCAGTGCACTGATGTCGAACGGCGGCGGCACGAGGACGCCATCCACATCGCGCCATTCCCGCGGTGGCTTCGGCTGATCGCTCGCCGGCTGCTTGGCCGCCTCGCGCCTGCGCTGCCCGGACCGGCCGACGCCGAGGTCGATGCGGCCGGGGTGGAACGCGTCGAGCATGCCGAAGCTCTCGACGACGGCAACGGCGGTGGTGTGACCCAATTGCACCGCGGCCGCACCGACCCGGATGCTCTGCGTGGCGGCGGCGATCTGGCCGATCAGCACGGCGGGCGACGAACTCGCCACGGCGACGAAGTGGTGTTCGGCGATCCAGTAGCGGCGGTAGCCCCACTCCTCGGCCTGCTGGGCCAGATCGACGGTGTTGCGCAGGGCAGTCGCCGCGTCACTGCCCGCACTGATCGGCGCGAGGTCGAGGATCGACAGGGGCACGTTCACGGTAGGTCCTTCATCACGGGTACGGCCATCACCTAACTGTCCAACGCGGCGCGCTCTCGCGCATTCCATAGTGCTCCCTTCGGCTCATCGTGATCGGAATCGAGCGCCGCTTCTCAACCGAACTTGACACGTGTAAAGTTCAGCCGATGGACAATATCCGGGGCAAGACCATCGCGATCACCGGCGCAGCCCGGGGCATCGGCTACGCCACCGCAAAGGCCCTGCTGGCGCGGGGTGCGCGCGTGGTCATCGGCGACCGCGACGTCGCGATCCTCCAGTCGGCGGTGACCGGGCTGAGCTCGCTGGGCCCGGTGTCGGGCTACCCGTTGGACGTGAGCGACCAGGAGTCCTTCGCGACCTTCCTCGACAAGGCCCGCAGCGACGGCTCCGGTGCCATCGACGTGTTGATCAACAACGCGGGCGTGATGCCGGTCGGCCCATTCCTTTCCCAGTCCGATGAGGCCATTCGCTCCGCCATCGAGGTGAACTTGTACGGCGTGCTCACC
This sequence comes from Mycobacterium sp., assembly GCA_025963195.1. Lineage (GTDB taxonomy): Bacteria > Actinomycetota > Actinomycetes > Mycobacteriales > Mycobacteriaceae > Mycobacterium. The sequence continues at coordinate 3,444 of JAOPVF010000131.1, forward strand.
GGGTGCCGGCTGGTGCTGCCCGAGATGGTGAAGCGCCGCAGCGGCCACATCGTCAACGTCGCGTCACTGGCAGGCGTCGTCGCGGTACCCGGCCAGGTGGTCTACGCCGGCACGAAGTTCGGCGTCGTCGGGCTGTCCACCGCGCTGGCCGACGAGTTCGCACCGCAGGGTGTCGAGGTGTCGGTCGTCATGCCGACCTTCACCAACACCGAACTGATCGCAGGCACCAAGGCCACCGGGGCGCAGAAGCCGGTGCAGCCCGAGGACATCGCCGCGGCGATCGTCAAGCTTCTCGACAAGCCCAAGACTCACGTCTCCGTGCCGGGGCCGCTGCGGTTCGTCGGCGCCGTCACCGCAATGCTGGGTCCCCGCAGCAGGCGCTGGCTTTCCAAGAAGACGGGCAACGACCGCGTCTTCCTCGACCTCGACGTCCAGGCACGGAAGAGCTACGAGGACCGGGCGCAGCACGCAACGGGCGTCGTCGACGAGTAGCGGCAGCTCTCTTCGCTGGACCGTGCGACGCTTGGATCATGGTCAACGAGGCGCTGGACATCGCAGAGAAGTTGTCCCTGGGCGAGCACTGGTCACCCAAGGTGGTGGCTCGTCTCAACGACTACGAGATCAAGGTGGTCAAACTCAAGGGCGAGTTCGTCTGGCACACCCACGACGACACCGATGAGTTGTTTCTCGTCATCGACGGCGAGTTGACGATTCAGCTGCGCGACGGCGACGTGGTGCTGCGCCCCGGCCAAATGTATGTCGTGCCGCGGGGCGTCGAACACTGCCCGATTGCCGCTGGAGAGGTACACGCGGTACTCATCGAACCCGTCGGCGTCGTCAACACGGGCGATGCAGGGGGCACACTCACCGCGGCGTACGACGACTCACTGATGTAGCCCGCGGGCCGCTAGAGGCCGGCGGCGCCGCCGGCCCGCATGATCCTCACGAGGTCGCTCCTGGAAGTGGCGCCGACGCGCTGACACGCCCTGAGAATGTGGCCATCGACGGTGCGCACCGAGGTGTACAGCCGGTCGGCGATCTCCTTGCTGGTCAACCCCGCCGCGACCATCTCGGCGATTTCGCGCTGCCGCGGGGTCAGCGGCTGCGGCGATGCCGGACTGCGCGTGGCAGGCGTGCACAGCCCGCCGCAGTCCGTGGCCAGCTGGGCGGACACCGACGCCGCGAACAACCCGCGGCTGCGGGCCTGTGCACCGGCAAACGCCACCGCGGCCTGCGCGGCGGCATCGGCGGCCGTGCACCGGTCGCCGATCGCCTGATACGCCTCTGAGGCGGCCAGCAGTCCCTCGCCGTCGCCGGACAGCAGCGACTCCGCGTGTGCCGCAACGGCATCCGCCAACGGAAGGGACAGGTCGACGGCCAACGCCCTGGCGCGGGCCGCGACGTTGGGCAGTTCGTTGGTGACACCCCACTGCACAGCCGCCTGCAGACAGGACAACTCGTGCGTGGGTTGTCCCCTGTGACGGGCCACGGTGGCCTCGGCGAGCACCGTCTCGATGGCGCGCGTGAGCGACCCACCGGCGGCCAGCGTCCACCCGGTGGCGGTTGCCAGCGCGGTCTGCATGAACAGGAAGTCGGGCCTCGCGCACTCCCGCGCCTCGGCCAGCATCTCCGCGGCGGCCTCTGCTTCACCGAGCTTGGCGTGCGTCTCCGCTAGCGCGAACGTGCAAGCGGGCCGCAAACCCGTTGTGATTCCGTGGTTCTCGACTCTGGCCAGCGCCTCGTGCAGCAATTTCTCGGCAGCCCGAAGGTCGCCCCGCATCATCTCGGCGGTACCCATCAGGAACACCAGGTTGGCGTAGGCCAATCCCGGCATGTCGTTGGCCAGGCCGAACTGGGCCGTCGCGGCGTCGTGACATTCGTGGATGCGTCCGGTCAGGCGACAGGCCCTGGCGTACACACCGCCGAACCAGAACCGCATGTGTGCCGTCTCGAACGAGTTGGTCGCCCGGTCGAGCGCAGCGCGCGCCACCGGGGTGATGTCGTCGGCGTGCCCGAGCGCGCCCGATGCCATCATCAGCGCCACGGCCGCCACCATCGCGTTGATGTCGGCCAGTTCCCCGAACTCCAATGCGGCACTTGCCTTCTTCTCGGCGTCGACGCACCGGGTGAAGACCGCGTCGACACACGCTTCGACGGCGAGGCGGTCCGCACGCTCGGCATCGGTCTCTGGGCCCTCGGCGAGTTCGGCAAGGATGGCCGCCGCCTCGGCGGGCCTGCCGAGCATCCAGATCAGGTTGACCGCCCGCAGCGTCGCCCAGCGGTGCCGATCGGTGTCGGCGTGCGCAGCGAGCTCGCGCAGGAACTCCTCGGCCGCCTCACCCCGCCCAGCCACCAGCCGGTTGATCGCCTGAAGTTCGACGGCCTCCGTCATGCCCACCGCCGCGGCCGCGGTGGCCAGCCGCTCCGCGAGGTCGAGGTCCAAGAGCTTCATCGTGTGCCTGGCCGCGTCCAGGTACAGCTCGGGGTCGGGAGGCAGATCGGATTCCAGCGTCAGGAGCGCCCGGCGCACGGTGCGCTGGGGATCGTTGTCGACCCGGCCTGCCAGCCGCTTGGCCAGCACCCCACGCACCGTCGACAGGTACATTTCGCCAGCGGTGGACCGCCGCAACTCGCCGTACAGCGGGTGCGCCAGGCGGGCCGTCAGCTCGCCCCCGGTGCGCTCGACGGTGACCAGGTGCATCTTCTCGGCCGTGGCCAGGTGCTCCCGCCCCACCACCTCGGTCAGCATGTCGACGTCGAGCGGCTCGTACTGCGAGAGAGTGTCCACCACCAGTGCGACCTCGGGCGCCAACCGGTTCAGTTCGTTGCCCACCAGATCGCTCATGCTCTGCGAGACGGCGACGTCACCGTCCCAGATCCACACGCCTGCCACCTCGCGGATCCGGCCGGCCGCCACCTGATCCTTGACCAGTCGCTGCAGGAAGAGGGCGTTGCCGCCGGTGAGCCGGAAGAACCGTTGGGCGCTACGCGCATCGATCGGGCCGTTCAACGCGCTCTCGACCATCGTGCGGGCCGCGGCGGCGGACAGCGGTTCCAGATCGAAGCGGGCCAGCAGACCGTCCTTCCACAACGCCTTGACGGCGTCCGGTTCGTCACTGCCGGTGCGGAGGGTCACGATCAGGCGGACCTCGCGGGTCTGCGCGAGCTGATGCACGACGTGCGCGGAGAACTCGTCGAGCAGGTGTGCGTCGTCGACACCGAGGACGAACCGGCCGCTCCGTTGCTGCGCGACAAGCGAATTGATCACCCGCCGCACGCTGGGGACGGGGTTGGCGACATCGGTGAAGTCCGTGCCCACCAGGGCGGCGTTGAACGCACCCAACGGGATCGGACGCCCCGACGCCGTTCCGACCACCCAGTTCGTTCGCGTGCCCGACGATGCGGTCTGAAGCAGCAACTCGCGCGCGAGACGCGTCTTGCCGACACCCGCCGCGCCTGCGATCACCACGCCCGCGAAGTTGCCGACCCCGCTCAGCGCACGGCGCAGCGTCACGAGTTCGGTGTCCCGCCCCGTCAGCGCATCACCGCTGGTCACGGCCCGACTATAACGCGATTCACAGCTCGGGACCCGCCGAATGCTCGCGGCGCCACGCTAGCGCCGCGAGTCGACGCTCAGGACCGCTGCGAAGGATCGTCGCTCTGTCGAACGACTCCTAAACGCACAGGTCGCCGACGCAGATTCCGCCCGGCGGCTGCCACCCTCCGGCCCATCCCGCGGGCCCCCACGGGCCCTCGTCGCCACCTCCCCAGCCGGGTCCGGGCGGACCCCACCGGCGATCGTCGTGATGCGCCCATCCGGGTCCAGGAGGCGGCGGTCCACCCCAGGCAGGAATCGGACCAGGTCCCGGACCGGGTGCGGCCTCGGCCAGACCAGCGCCCGCGCTTACTGCGGCCGCAGCGAGCCCACCAGCAATAACCGCACCAGCCAGCAGTTTCTTGGTTCTCATGTCAAAACAACTCCTCTCGCGTGCCCAGCGGCACGCATCTGTCGTCGTCGAAGACTCACCGCCGTCCACGTTCATCGCAGTTCGCGGCTGACACCCAGTATGGTTAGCGGAGTTAAGTATCTGCTTTGTGTGGTCCCTGAATTACCTATACGGCGGCCGAGCGGGCAACAGGTCCGTCGGGTGTGCAACCAACACCGCCAGCTGATGCGCCTTTTGGTTTGAAAAGCCTACGCACACAACGGACGACACCTAGTTCACTGCTGGCAGTGGGTTGCCGATCCGGTACGCCTCGATCTCGTCGAGGCGGGCGAAGAGTTGCTCGACGGTGAATTGATAGTCCCCGTCCGCCTCTCCCGAGCCGACCAGGATCACGTGCGGTTCGTCGGGCTCGCTCAGCCAGATCCTGGTGACCGGTTCGACCGACTCGTCGTCCACCTCCACCCCGGACGGCGGATAGAACCAGGTGATGAAGTTCTCGGTGGAGAATTCGCGGTCGAATTCCCAACCCCGCGCAATGATCTCGCCGGCGATCAGCGCCACGCCCTCGACGTCGGCGTGGACCTCGTCGGGCAGCCACCGCTCGTTGCGTGCGACCAGGCGCCTCTTGCGCCGTGCCCTCTTGGCCGCACTCGCCTTGGACACGGGCTAACCGAGCGCCACGTCGAGGTCGGCGATCAGATCCTCGGTGCCCTCGAGACCCACCGACACCCGGACCACGGCGTCGCCGAGTCCGATCGCCGCCCTGCCCTCGGGACCCATCGCCCGGTGCGTGGTGGTGGCCGGGTGCGTGATCAAGCTCTTCGCGTCACCGAGATTGTTGGAGATGTCGATCACCCGCAGCTTGTCGAGCACCTCGAATGCCCGCTCCTTGGTGCCACCGGCCAATTCGAACGTGACGACCGTTCCGCCTCCGCGCATCTGACGCTTGGCCAGGTCGTACTGCGGATGTGATTCCAGGAACGGATACTTCACCCACGACACCGAAGGGTGACCCTCGAGGAATTCAGCGATGCGATGTGCCGACCGGTTCGAGTAATCCACTCGAACGGCGAGCGTCTCAAGGCCTTTGAGCATCGTCCATGCGTTGAACGCGCTGATCGCCGGACCGGTGTGGCGCATCAGCTTCTGCACCGGACCGTCGATGTACTCCTTGTCGCCGAGGATCGCCCCGCCGAGCACCCGGCCCTGACCGTCGATGTGCTTGGTGCCCGAGTAGACCACCACGTCGGCACCGAGCGGGAGACCCTGCTGCAGCAGCGGAGTGGCGAAGACGTTGTCCAGAACCACCTTTGCACCGGCCGCGTGGGCCAGGTCGCAGACCGCCGCGATGTCCACCAGTGACTGCATCGGGTTGGACGGCGTCTCGAAGAACACCGCCGTCGTCGGCACCGACAACGCCTCCTCCCACTGGGCGAGGTCTTCACCATCGACGAACACCGTCTCCACGCCCCAGCGCGGCAGGATCTCGCTGCACACCACGAAGCACGACCCGAACAGGCTGCGCGCCGCCACCAACCGGTCGCCCGTGGCCAACAACGCGCCCAGTGACGTGAACACCGCCGCCATCCCCGTCGCCGTCGCGAAGCAGGCGGGCGCACCCTCGATCAGCCGCAGCCGCTCCTCGAACATCGAG
>JAOPVF010000164.1 GCA_025963195.1 Mycobacterium sp.
GTACGCCGGTCGGGGTTCATCGTCTCCCACGACCCACCCCAACCGCCCCAGAAGCAGATCTTCTCGTCAGGCACGAACGGAATGGATTCCGGCGCAGGCAATCCGAAGCCGAGTCCCCAGCGGATGCGATGCCCGGCCAGCACCAGGTCAGGCCCGTCGCACTGCACTTCGAAGATCTTCTCGATGGTCTCGGGGCGAAGGAGTCGCACCCCGTCGACCGCGCCGCCGAGCGAGATCGACGACAGGATCCGTGTCAGCGCACGCGCGTTGGTGTGACCGTTGACGGCACCCATGTCTGCGGCGTGGTACCCCGACGCCGTGCCGGGCTCCCACCACGGCGCCTGCGCAGCCAGTGCGGCAGTCGACTTGTCCCAGTCGTACACGTCCTCGACGACGACCGGCTGATCCCAGCCGGACAGCCCCGAGGTGTGGGCAAGAATGTGGCGAACCTCGATGTCCTGCTTGCCATTCGCGCCGAACTCGGGCCAGTAGGTGGTGACCTTCGCGGACGGGTCGAGCAGACCGCGGTCGATCAGCATCAGCGCGGCCAGACTGGTCACCGTCTTGGTGGAGGACCAGACGTTGACAATGGTGTCCGACGTCCACGGCCGAGTCCGCGCCGCGTCGGCGTGCCCACCCCAGCGGGCGTCACAATGTCCTTGGATGGTCTCGGTCATCGGGCCATCATGCAACGGGCCACTCAGTCGGCGCTGCGTTTAGCGGCTGGCGTCCCAGGCGTCCTTGACCCGCTGCAGGCCGTCGGGGGTGAGCTTGCCGAACAGCCGTAGCCGGGCCATGCCGCCGTCGGGGTGGATGTCGAGCCGGGCCTCGGTGACGGGCCGGTCGGCGTCGACGGGAACCCGGTGCCTGGTGTCGGGCTGCAACTCCGTGGTCGGCAGCAGCTCGAACCATTCGCCGGAGCCGTCGCGTCCGGTCAGGCGCGCCCACCCCGGCGCGTTGCCGATGAAGTAGGACGTGTCGAGCTCGGCGGCGGTCACGACGCCCTGGCTCGCCAAATGCACTTGCACCCAGTCGTTTCCGGTGTCGCGCCGACGCGACGTCTCCCAGCCCTCGCCCATGGTGCGGGCCGTGCCGGGTAGCAGCAGCTTGTTCGGTGAACCGTAGAACATGTTGGAGCAGGCCGTGATTCGGCCACCGTTCTCCAGCGCGGCCAGATCGAGCGGTAGCCCGTCGGCGAACCGCGGATCGAGCAGGGCCTCACCGTGCACCCGGAACCGCGCGATTCCGCCGTCCGGGTACATCGAGAGCCGGACGTGCGACCAGCGCCGCTCGGAGTCCACCTCGAACGGGTTGCGGGTGTCGCCGTCGACCGAGCTGCGGTCGACGATCGTCGTCCACTCGGCCTTGTCCACCAGCTCGTCGACCGAAGGGTGACCGGGTACGTAGGCCGCCTCGACCGATATCTGCGGGGGGTAATTGCCGGTGAACCAGGCGGTGTCAACCACGACGCCCCGCACGATGCCCGGCACGCCGAGTCGCACGATCGCCGAGTCGTGCGAGTCGTCGGTGGCTCCGCGCCGCCGCCTGGTTTCCCAGCCGTCGTACACCTGGCCCTTGTGCCCGAAGGTCGCAGGCCGAAATTCGGCAGGCGCGGGCCTGATCAGGTTCTCCTTCTCGGCGAACAGCTCGTCGTTGGCCCACACCACCGCCCCACCAGCAGGGCGGGCGGCCAGATCGGGCAGCGACAGGAAGTGCGGAGGCGCGGAAGGATCGGTGCTCACTCAGACGAGCCTAAGGGAGCGTGATGTTCTACCAGTTGTGGTAGCCGCCTTCGGGTCCCAACATGCGCTCAAGGCGGGTCCGGTTGATCTTGGCAAGTTCGTTGCGGAGCACCTTGCGCTCGGTCTCGACATCGTTGTGCATGCGGTCGGACACCGTGCCAATGACGTCGGATGCCCGCTGTCCGCCGACGAACATGACGAACCCGAACCCGAACTTGTTCGCGTACTGCCCGGCGGCGTCGGCCAGTCCCGTCATCACCTCGGCGTCGTCGTCCCAGATCGCACACTGCTCGGCCTGGGACTTCGCGCTGCGGGGACGACGGCCGACGTGCGGGCAGGCGTCCAGGATCTGGTCGACCGTGGCCTCCGACAGCGCGAAGAGCAGCGCGTCGGCACGACGGAACAACGCGTCGTGATCGTCGTACGCGCGGCCGCGCGCTAGGTCGCGGGCCAGCGCCAGACTGTTGCAGCACTCGTAGAGCGCGTACACGGCCTTGCGTTCCGGCAGCGCGTTGAACGCGTCGAGCCCGATCCCCTGATGCAAGAGCACATCGCCATGATCGAAGGCCGAAGACACGTGCGGGTTACCACGTGTTACGGCCGTGCTAAATCAGCGGTGGATCAGTGCGCCGAGGTCTTGAACCGCTCGACCGAGCGCTGCAACTCGGCCTCGGCCTCCGCGCGGCCGGCCCAGTCGGCGGCCTTCACGAACTTGTTCGGCTCGAGATCCTTGTAGTGCACGAAGAAGTGCTTGATCGCCTCGAGCTCGAACGGCGGCACGTCGGAGAGGTCCTGGATGTGATCCCAGCGGGGGTCGCCAGCTGGCACGCAGAGCAGCTTGTCGTCGCCGCCGGCCTCGTCGGTCATCTTGAACATCGCGACCGGCCTGGCCTCGACGATGCAACCCGGAAAGACCGATTCGGGGAGCAGCACCAACGCGTCCAGCGGATCGCCGTCCTCGCCGAGGGTGTTCTCGAAGAATCCGTAGTCGGCCGGGTAGCCGAACGCCGTGTAGAGGTAGCGGTCCAGCTTGACCCGCCCTGTCTCGTGATCCACCTCGTACTTGTTGCGCGAACCCTTAGGGATCTCGATGACGACGTCGAACTCCACCGCCGCGGCTCCTTCACATCTGCTTGGGGGTCGTCGGGGTGACGACGCGGGGTCAACCCTAGACGAGCGATATCCTGCACTACACGGGTTGCTCTCGGCAGCCCCTCCAGTCCGGAGAGGGTCCCAGGAGATTCATGCGACCTACTAGGTGGCGTCGATCCACGCACGTGGTGGTCGGCGTGGCGGTGCTGCTCGTCGTCGCCGCGGTGGTCGCCGTGGCCGCCGTCGTCACCTCGGGTGGCCATTCGACCAGCGACGCCACGGTCATCAAGCCGCAGCCAACGCCCGCGCTCGCCGCACCGGGTGTCACCCCGCTCGCGGACACCGCACCCAAGCCGACGCCGGACAAGCTCACCGCGGTCCTTGCGCCGTTCGTCGCCGACCCGAACCTCGGCATGTTCACCGGCCGCGTCACCGACGCCAACACCGGGGCCCAACTGTGGGCCCAGGGCGCGGGCATGCCGATGCAGCCCGCGTCGGTCAACAAGCTGCTCACCACCGCCGCCGCGCTGCTCACCCTCGACCGCGATGCGCGACTGACCACCACGGTGCAGACCGACCCGGACACTCCTGGGCTGATCATCCTCAAGGGTGGCGGGGACCCGACGTTGTCGGCTGCGCCGCCGTCCACGCCGACGTGGTATCGCGACGCCGCACGGATCAGCGACCTTGCCGATCAGGTGCGCAAGGAGCGGGTCGCCGTGACCGCCGTCCAGGTCGACGCCACCGCCTTCAGCGGGCCGACCATGGCGCCCGGGTGGGATCCGCTGGACATCCTCAACGGTGACATCGCGCCGATGGAGGCGGTCATGCTCGACGCCGGCCGGACCCAGCCCGTCAGCGTCGACTCCCGACGGTCGGCCACCCCGGCGCTCGACGCGGGCCGCGCCCTTGCCGCGGTGTTCGGGGTCGATGCCGCATCCGTGACCTTCGTGCCCGCACCGGTGGTGGGCGCGAAGACCATCGCATCGGTGCAGTCGCCCCCGCTGATGGAACGACTGCGCGAGATGATGAGCGCCTCGGACAACGTGATGGCGGAATCGATCGGCCGGGAGGTCGCCGCCGCCAAGGGCCGACCGCAGAGCTTCCCCGGCGGCGTGCAGGCCGTCCTTGGGCAATTGGACGCCGCAGGGATCGACACCACCGGTGCGGCACTGGTCGACTCCAGCGGGCTGTCCGTCGATGACAGGCTGACCGCCGAGACGCTCGACGAGGTGGTCGGCGCCGCCACTGGCGACAAGACGCCGCAACTACGGCCGCTGGTGGACCTGCTGCCGATCGCCGGGGGCAGCGGCACCTTGTCCAACCGCTACCTCGACACCGACGCAGGCCGCGCTGCCGCCGGGTTCCTTCGAGCCAAGACCGGGTCGTTGACGGGAACCAACACGCTGGCTGGGATCGTCACCGACGCCAGCGGCCGCGTCCTGACGTTCGCACTCATGTCCAACGACGCCGGGCCCACCGGCCGCACCGCGATCGATGCGCTCGCCGCGACCCTGCGCTCCTGCGGGTGCGGGTCGTGAGCCCGGCCGACACGCCCACCGTCGGGCGTACCGTCGACTGGGCCTTCGCGGCCACCGTCGGCACCAAGCTGGTCCGACCCGCGCCGCCGGTCACCGACTACACCCGCCAGCAGGCCATCGAGCAGCTGGCGGGATCCTCTCGCCGAGCCGAACTGCCGGTGCGCGACGTCACCCTACTGGAGGACGAGGTTCCCAGTCCCTCTGAGGCCCGTGTCATCGACCGCGGCGAATGGGTGCGTGCCGCAACGGAATCGATGCGCGTGATGACCGGCGGTGCCGACAAGTCGAGCGGTTTCATCACCGGCCGCGTCACCGGCGCGCAGACGGGTGCCGTACTCGCCTTCATCTCGTCGGGCATCCTTGGCCAGTACGATCCGTTCGGTCCGAACGGTGGTGAGCTACTTCTGGTGTACCCCAACGTGATTGCCGTCGAGCGTCAGCTGCGTGTCTCGCCTGCCGACTTCCGCCTGTGGGTTTGCCTGCACGAGGTCACCCACCGGGTCCAGTTCAAGGCCAATCCCTGGCTGGCCGAACACATGTCGAAATGCCTCGCCGTGCTCACCGGCGACGGCGACCAGGACCCGGCTCAGGTCGTCGATCGACTGTTCGCGTTGGTCCGCAACCGCCGCAACGGCACCGATGACGGTCCCGCCGAGCCGAATTCCGAAGGCGTGCTCGGGATTCTGCGAGCCATCCAGTCCGAACCTCAGCGCAAGGCGCTCGACCAGCTGTTGGTGCTCGGCACGCTCCTGGAGGGACACGCCGACCACGTGATGGATGCCGTCGGTCCGGCGGTCGTGCCGTCGGTGGCCACCATCCGGCGCCGGTTCAACGAACGCCGCGAACGCAAGCAGCCGCCCCTGCAACGCGTCCTACGGGCGCTTCTCGGCTTCGACGCCAAGATGAGCCAGTACACCCGCGGCAAGGCCTTCGTCGACCACGTCGTGGCGGGCGTCGGCATGGCACGGTTCAACACCGTGTGGTCGAGCCCCGAAACCCTGCCGCTGCCAACCGAAATCGACGAGCCGCAACGATGGATCGACAGGATTCTGTAGCGACGCTGCGCAGGGCTGTCGCCACGCTCGCCCGCGCTCACATCCGCGATGAAGGGCCATGGTGCGTCGCACTGTCCGGGGGTCCGGACTCGCTTGCGCTGACCGCCGTCGCGGCGGGGCTTCGGCGCACCACGGCGTTGATCGTCGACCACGGGCTGCAAGCCGGCTCGTCCGACGTCGCCGCCTCCGCTCGCGAGCACGCGTTGAATCTGGGTTGCGTTGACGCCCAAGTACTTCGTGTTGACGTCGGGTCGGCCGGCGGCCCCGAGTCCGCTGCCAGGCTCGCTCGCTACGTGGCGCTCGACGCTGCCCGCGAAGGCGCGCCGGTGCTGCTCGCACATACGCTGGACGACCAGGCCGAGACGGTGCTGCTCGGCTTTGGCCGCGGCTCGGGAGCCAGGTCGATCGCCGGGATGCGGCCGTGGGATCCGCCGTGGTTCCGGCCCCTTCTCGGCGTCCGACGCGCAGTCACGCACTCCGCATGCGCGGAGCTGGGGATCATCCCGTGGCAGGACCCCCACAACGTCGACTCCCGGTTCACCCGCGCACGACTACGCGCCGAGGTGCTGCCGCTTCTGGAGGACGTGCTCGGTGGCGGGGTGGCCGAGGCACTGGCCCGCACCGCCGCCGCGTTGCGCGAGGACAACGATGCCCTCGACGAACAAGCGGCGCACGCATCGGCGGCGATGACGACCGACGACGGACCCGATACCAGGCAGCTAGCCGACCTGCCTGCGGCCGTCCGTCGCAGAGTGATCAGGACCTGGCTGCTGACCAGCGGGGCGAGCGACCTCACCGACGTCCAGATCCGCGGTGTCGACCGCCTCGTCACCGACTGGCGAGGGCAGGGCGGGGTCGCGGTCGGCTCCCCGCTGCGCCACGAACGGCTGTTCGCGGGCCGTCGCGACGGTGTGCTGATCACTTACCGCGAGCCGGTCTGAAGCAGGCCGGTTCACGGGCCGTCTTGGTCGCGGACAGGCTGACGTGGCACGCTGTTGCCGTGCCTGCAGATTCTGCCGCCGAGCTGTACCCGGGTGACATCAAGTCGGTGCTGCTCTCCGAGGACGAGATCCAGGCCCGGATCGCCGAACTGGGCGCCGAGCTCGCAGAGAACTACCGTGACGCCGTTACCGAGAACGGCCAGGACCTGCTGCTGGTGACCGTGCTCAAGGGCGCGGTCATGTTCGTCACCGACCTGGCCCGCGCCATCGCGCTGCCCACCCAGTTGGAGTTCATGGCGGTCAGCTCATACGGGTCGTCGACCTCGTCATCGGGTGTGGTGCGCATCCTCAAGGACCTCGACCGCGACATCAACGACCGCGACGTACTGATCGTCGAGGACATCGTCGACTCCGGCCTGACCCTGAAGTGGCTGCTGCGCAACCTCGCCACGCGCCATCCGCGGTCGCTACGGGTATGCACCCTGCTGCGCAAGCCCGACGCCATCCGCGTGGACCTCGACCTCACCTACATCGGCTTAGTCATCCCCAACGAGTTCGTCGTCGGCTACGGCCTCGACTACGCCGAGCGCTACCGCGATCTGCCCTACATCGGCACTCTCGACCCAAAGGTCTACGAAGCCGAGGCATAGACGCAAGATGGGGGCGCAAGATGGGGGAGTGACCCGGCCAGCCCTGCGCATCTGCCCGTTCTGCGAAGCCACCTGTGGACTCACCCTCGAGATCGACGACGCCGCCGCGCGGGTGACCGCGGCACGCGGCGACCGCGATGACGTCTTCAGCGCCGGTTTCATCTGCCCGAAGGGGGCGAGTTTCGGTGAACTGGACGGCGACCCCGACCGGTTGACCGGCCCACTGGTCCGCCGTGACGGCGAGCTGGTGGAAGTCAGCTGGGACGAGGCGTTCGCGGCCGCGGCCCATGGTCTCTCCGCCGTGATCGCCGAGAGCGGCGGGGATTCGGTGGCGGTCTACAGCGGCAACCCGAACGCGCACACCATCGCCGGTTCGCTGTACGTGCCCTTGATCATCCGCGGGCTCGGCACCCATCAGGTGTACTCGGCGAGCACGCTCGATCAGATGCCCAAGCACGTCTCGCTTGGCTTCATGTTCGGCAATCCGGTCGCGTTCACCGTTCCCGATCTGGACCGCACCGACCACCTCGTCGTGATCGGGGCCAATCCGTTGGTGTCCAACGGGAGTCTGGCAACCGCCGCCGACTTCGGAGGCAAGCTCAAGGCGCTGCGCAAGCGCGGTGGCCGGCTGGTGGTGATCGATCCGGCCCGCACCCGGACGGCAGCGCTGGCCGATCGCCACATCGCGCCGCGCCCCGGCACGGATGCGGCGCTGCTGTTCGCCGTGGTGCACGCACTGTTCGACGAGGGCCTGGTCGATCTTGGCGACATCGCCGAGCACGTCACCGGGGTCGACGACGTCCGCGCACTGGCCGCCGGATTCGCACCAGAGGACGTCGCCGCCCACTGCGGGGTGCCCGCAGAGGACATCCGGACCATCGCGCGCGAGATCGCCGCTGCACCCTCGGCCGCCGTGTACGGCCGGATCGGAACGTCCACAGTCGAATTCGGCACCGTCGCCAGCTGGTTGGTCGACGTCATCAACGTCCTGACCGGTAATCTTGACCGGCCGGGCGGTGCGATGTTCGCGCAGTCACCGGTTGGGTCCGCCGCTCGTCCACCGAAACCAGGAAAGGGTTTCCGCACCGGGCGTTGGCACAGCCGGGTCTCCGGATACCCGGAGGTGCTGTCCGAACTTCCGGCCGCCGCGCTGCCCGAGGAGATCGACACAGAGGGCGAAGGCCAGGTCAAGGCCGTCATCACCATCGCGGGCAATCCCGTGTTGTCCGCTCCCGACGGTGACCGGCTCAGCCGAGCACTCGAAGGGGTCGGCTTCATGCTCAGCGTCGATCCCTATCTCAACGAGACCACCCGGCACGCCGACGTCATCCTTCCGCCGCCGCCGCCATCGCGTAGCGCCCACTTCGACGTCGCGCTGAGCAATCTGTCGGTGCGCAACAACGCGCGGTACTCATTGCCCGTCCTGCCGCTCGATGCGGGCCGCCCCGACGAGCCGGAGATCCTGTCCCGCATCGCGCTGATCCTCTACGGGCTGGGCCCGTTCGCCGACCCCGCGCTCGTCGACGAGCAGGTGATCGCGGTGACGCTGGCCAAGGAGACCGCAGATCCCGATTCGCCGGTGGCGGGGCGCGCGGTGGACGAGCTGACCGCCATGCTGCCGCAGGGGCGGGGTTACGAACGCCGCCTGGACATGATGCTGCGGCTTGGGCCGTACGGCGACGCCTTCGGCGCGAAACCCGATGGCCTGACGCTGAATCGGCTCAAGGATGCCCCGCACGGCATCGACTTCGGTCCGCTGCGGCCGCGCCTGACCGAGGTGTTGCGGACCCCGTCGGGCAAGGTCGAGCTGGCCCCGGCGCCGGTGGTGGTCGACGTGGACAGGTTGCGCGCCTCGCTCGACCGTGACGCCGACGACTTCGTCCTGATCGGCCGCAGGCACTTGCGGTCCAACAACAGCTGGATGCACAACCTGCCTGCGCTCGCGGGCGGCACGAACCGCTGCACGCTGCGGATCCATCCGGACGACGCAGCCGATCTCGGCGTCACGGACAGGGCGCGCATCAAGGGGCCCGGCGGAGAGCTCGAAGCACCCGTCGAGATCACCGGAGACATCCGGCGCGGCGTCGTCTCGCTACCGCACGGCTGGGGGCATGACCAGGGCGGAACCAGGCAGGCGGTGGCCGCCGGCCAACCGGGCGTCAACGTCAACCAGCTCAACGACGGGACGTCGCTGGACGCGCTGTCGGGAACGGCGGTCTTGAACGGGATCCCGGTGCAGATCAGTCCGGTTTCGACGGTCTAGACGAGCTCCCAGACCGCCGTCACCGAGAAGCCGACGGTCTGCTGACCCGGCTCGATGGGCACCGCCGCCTCGGACATGGCGTCGAACCTCGGCATCGGCGTCGGCGGCGGGGGCAGCGCTCCCGCCTCGGAGATCGAGATGACCTTGCCCAGTTTCAGTCCGGACAATTGCGCGTACTGCTCGGCGCGATCCTTGGCGTCGTTGAAGGCGTGCGCACGCGCGTCCTTCACCAGCTGCGAGTCGTCCTCGATGGAGAGGTTCACCGAGTTGATCCTGGTGGCGTTGCCGCCTGCGGTTTGAATCGCCGTGATCACCCCGGAGGCGACGTCGAACTTGCGGACCTTCACCTCGATCGAATTGCTCGCCCGGTACCCCGTGATGACCGAATTGTCGCCGTACTGCGGTTGCAGGGTGACCCCGGTGGTGCCGATGTCCTTGCCGTCGATGTCCTGGCCCTTCACCGAGTCGAGCACCGCCGTCATGCGGTCGTTGCTCTGGTTCAGTGCGGACGTGGCGTCGGGCGCGATGGTCTCGATCGCGGCATCGACGGTGACGGTGTCCGGCGTGCCCTGGACCTTGCCAGAGCCCACCACGGTGACCTGCCGGACGTGAGCGTCGGGGCCGGTCGCAGCGGGCGGCCCCGACGACGAATCGCACGCCGAAAGCCCTACCATCGCCAGCCCCGCCACGGCGAGAACGAGCAGTCGAGCGGGCGTCTTCGTCCGTACGGCGATCGGCATACAGGCACCCTACAGATCCGGCAGGACCGGAATCTTGCAATGCTGGTCCGGGTCGGACAGCCCGTCGAACGCCCCGGGAGCGGATCGTCGCGGTAGGCCATGCGGCCGCCGCAAGACCGAACCGCGAATCAGCTGCTCTGCACCGGTTCGGCATCGGCATTCTGCTCGTCGACGTGTTCGGCGATCGCATTGACGATCGCCTGGCCGGCGCGGCCGAACAGCTGATCGCGGATGCCCTTGGCCCACTCGTGCGACTCGTGCGGCGCGCCCAGCTGACCCTTGAAGTGCGGCACCACTTCTCGCGCGAAAAGCTCATAGGAATGGTAGGTGGCGGCAGGTGACGCCCAGTCGTGGCCGAGCATCAGGAACGTCCCGAACCCACCGGACCGGTCCAGCAGATCCTGAATGTAGGTCACCGCCTCGGCGGGCGTGCCGATGCAGCAATTGCCCTTGCTCGCATAGTCTTCGACGAATTGTGCCGCCTGGGCGAGCGAATCGACGGGGGATGCCGGCGTCTGGCCGCCCTCGACCTCGTTGTTGAGCGGTACGAAGCCTGCCGCACCGAAGTACTCCGCGAAGTCCTGCAGCCCGTACGTGCAGTCGTCGATGGCCTGGTCCTTGGTGTCGGCCAGGTGGATGACGCCGAGCACCCGCCAGTCCTTGCGGTCCGGTGCGTCGCGACCCGACTTGGCGGCCTGCTCGCCGACGACGTCCCACGTGGTCTCCAGCGCGGCGAAACCGCCAGGCACCGACATCGACAGCGAGAGCAGCGAGGTGCCCAACGATCCCGCCAGCCGCGGTCCCGACGGGGAGATCATTGCCGCGCAAGCAATTTCGGGATATGGCCAGGTGTATGGCCGCATGTGCAGGGCGGCGTCCCGCAGGGTGAACCAATCCGTCTGCCTGCTGATCCGCTCGCCCGGCCCCGCGCGGAAGAGCGCAAGGATCGCCTCGAGCGACTCCTGCATCATCGGCCGCTGGTCCACCGGGTCGATGCCCATCATGTAGGCGTCCGACGGCAGCGCTCCCGGGCCGGTGCCGAAGATCACCCGCCCGCGGGTGAGGTGGTCGAGCAGGACCCACCGGTCGGCCACCATCAACGGGTGGTGGTAGGGCAGCGACACCACGCCGGTGCCGAACCGGATGTGCTTGGTGCGCTCGGCGGCCGCCGCGATGAACACCTCTGGGCAGGCGATCAATTCGTAACCACCAGAATGGTGCTCGCCGAACCAGGCCTCGTCGAACCCGAGGCGATCCAGCGCCTCGACCCGCTCCATGTCGTATTGCAGTGCGGTGGTGGGGGATTGGCCGACGGGATGGAACGGCGTGATGAATACTCCGAAGTTCAGTGGCTTGTTCACTTCGCATCCAAGGCGGCCAGGAATTCCAGCAGTGCCGCGTTGACGTCGTCCGGCCGTTCCTGCTGAAGCCAGTGGCCTGCGCCTTCGATGAGCACTTCGCGGTACGGACCGGACACGACGTCGGTCACCCGGTCTCGCGGTGTCATCGCCAACGCCGGATCTGCTGTGCCGCCGATGAACAGCGTCGGCACCGCGATGGTTGGGGCAGGCGTGGACGCGGTCAGCTCCCAGTTCCTGTCGAAGTTGCGGTACCAGTTCAGGGCACCGGTGAATCCGGTCCTGGTGAACTCGGCGACATAGTGGTCGATCTCGTCCTGAGTGATCCACCCCGGGCTGCCCTCTGGTTCGGGCAACCGCTCGATGAAGCCCTCGGGACCGGGCGTCGCCATCTCGATGAAGACGTTCTGGCTATCGGCCGTGTGGATCCCACCCATCAACCTGCGGATGGTGCGGGCGGTGTCACCACCGAGTTCGGCGTCGGCGACGCCGGGCTCCTGGAAGTAGAGGATGTAGAAGAAGTTCTCGCCGAAGGCGCTCCGCCACGCCTCCGTCGGGCGCACCAGCGGGCGCGGGACGGGTGGCACGCTGATGGCCACGCATGCGGAGATGCGCTCGGGTTGCAGCAGCGGGAAGTTGGTGGCGACCACCGAACCCCAGTCGTGTCCGACGATGACGGCCTTCTCGGCGCCGACGTCGTCCAGCAATCCGGCGACGTCACCCGTCAACGCCACGATGTCGTAATCGTCGACCGCGCCCGGCTTGGTCGAGCCGCCATAACCGCGCTGATCGGGAGCCAGCACGTGGTAGCCGGCATCGGCCAGGGCCGGTATCTGGTGTCGCCAGGAGTAGGCCAACTCCGGGAAGCCGTGTGCCAGCACCACGACAGGCGCGCCGCGATCGCCGGCCTCGGTCACCCGCAACTGCACGCCATTGGTGTTGACTAACCGCTCGGTGGATGTGATCACCATCTCAGTCTGCACGGCTACGCACTCGGCTCAATACAGCGTCGGGAACTGTCCGACGTTGGTCTAGCGGTAGCCTGAACTGACCCAGCTGTGCGTATCGGAAGGACCTGGCCCCCGACGGCCGATGCTCGATGAATCGAAAAAACGTCATCCGTACCTTGACCGCGGTCGCGGTCGTGTTGCTCCTGGGTTGGTCCTTCTTCTACTTCAGCGATGACACCCGCGGCTACAACCCCGTCGACACCTCGGTCGCGGTGGCCCAGATCAACGGCGACAACGTCAAGACCGCGCAGATCGACGACCGCGAACAGCAGGTCCGCCTCGACCTGAAGAGCGGCAACGGCGATACCGAGAACAGCGACAAGATCATCACGAAGTACCCCACGGGGTATGGAGTGGATCTGTTCAACGCGCTGAGCGCGAAGAACGCCAAGACCAACACGGTGGTCAACCAGGGCAGCATGCTGAGCTCGCTGCTCATCTATCTGTTGCCGCTGCTGCTGCTCGTCGGGTTGTTCGTGATGTTCTCCCGCATGCAGTCCGGCGGCCGGATGGGCTTCGGCTTCGGCAAGTCGAAGGCCAAGCAGCTCAACAAGGACTTGCCCAAGACCACGTTCGCCGACGTCGCAGGCGTCGACGAGGCGGTCGAGGAGCTCTACGAGATCAAGGACTTCCTGCAGAACCCGACGCGGTATCAGGCGCTCGGCGCCAAGATCCCGAAGGGCGTGCTGCTCTACGGCCCGCCAGGTACCGGCAAGACGCTGTTGGCCCGCGCCGTCGCAGGCGAGGCCGGGGTACCGTTCTTCACCATTTCGGGCTCCGACTTCGTCGAGATGTTCGTCGGCGTCGGCGCGTCTCGCGTCCGCGACATGTTCGAACAGGCCAAGCAGAACAGTCCGTGCATCATCTTCGTCGACGAGATCGATGCCGTCGGCCGCCAGCGCGGCGCAGGCCTCGGCGGTGGACACGACGAACGCGAGCAGACGCTCAACCAGCTGCTCGTCGAGATGGACGGCTTCGGCGAACGCCAGGGCGTCATCCTCATCGCGGCCACCAACCGGCCCGACATCCTCGACCCAGCCCTGCTGCGGCCCGGCCGGTTCGACCGCCAGATCCCGGTGTCCAACCCCGACATCGCAGGCCGCCGCGCCGTGCTGCGGGTGCACTCGGCCGGCAAGCCGATCGCACCCGACGCCGACCTCGACGGGCTGGCCAAGCGCACCGTCGGCATGTCGGGAGCCGACCTTGCCAACGTCATCAACGAAGCCGCGCTGCTGACCGCCCGCGAGAACGGCACCGTCATCACCGGCGCCGCCCTCGAAGAGGCCGTGGACCGGGTCGTCGGCGGTCCGCGCCGCAAGGGCCGCATCATCAGCGAGCACGAGAAGAAGATCACCGCCTACCACGAAGGCGGGCACACGCTTGCCGCGTGGGCGATGCCGGACATCGAGCCGATCTACAAGGTGACGATCCTGGCGCGCGGGCGCACCGGCGGCCACGCCATGTCGGTGCCCGAGGACGACAAGGGTCTGATGACCCGCTCGGAGATGGTCGCCCGCCTCGTGTTCGCCATGGGCGGCCGGGCGGCCGAGGAACTGGTGTTCCGCGAGCCCACCACCGGTGCGTCGTCCGACATCGACCAGGCCACCAAGATCGCCCGCGCCATGGTCACCGAGTACGGCATGAGCGCCAAGCTGGGCGCGGTGCGCTACGGCACCGAGCACGGCGACCCGTTCCTCGGCCGGTCGATGGGCAACCAGGCCGACTACAGCCACGAGGTCGCGCAGATCATCGACGACGAGGTGCGCAAGCTGATCGAGGCCGCCCACACCGAGGCGTGGGAGATCCTCACCGAGTACCGCGACGTGCTCGACACCCTTGCCGGGGAACTGCTGGAGAAGGAGACGCTGCACCGCGTCGAGTTGCAGGCACTGTTCGCCGACGTGAAGAAGCGACCCAGGCTCACCATGTTCGACGACTTCGGTGGTCGGGTGCCGTCGGACAAGCCCCCGATCAAGACGCCAGGCGAGCTGGCCATCGAGCGTGGCGAGGAGTGGCCGCAGCCGGCTCCCGAGCCCGCCTTCAAGGTGGCCATCGCGGCCGCGACCAAGGCCGCGGAGGCCGCCGCGCGGCACAACGGCTCGAATGGCGTGGGCGGCAACGGTTCTCCGGTCAACGGCAACGGCGGGCACCCCGGTGTCGCGCCCGGAGCCGGAGCGACCCAGCCCGACTACGGTGCACCCGCCGGCTGGCATGCGCCAGGCTGGCCGCCGCATCCGGGCCAACATCCCCAGGGTTACTGGTACCCGCCGCCACCGCCGCCGCCCTCGGGCTGGCAGCCACAGCAGGCGCCGTACCCGCCCTATCAGCCTTACCCACAGCCTGGGCATCACGTCCCGCAGAGTGGCGCACCCGCGCCAACGCCGCAGGACGAGAAGAGTCACGGTGATCGGTCAAACGACCGTGACAATCCGACACCGCCTGGCTGACACGAACGGAGCCACCAGATGACGCGGTCGCAGATCGATCCGGCCACGCTCACCCTCCCCGAGTTCGACCAGGACCGAGCCGAGGCCGCCGTGCGCGAGCTGCTGATCGCCATCGGGGAGAACCCGGAGCGCCAGGGGCTGCTCGATACCCCGGCGCGGGTGGCAAGGGCGTACAAGGAGATGTTCGCCGGCCTCTACGTCGAGCCCGACGACGTGCTCAACACGACGTTCGACGAGCAGCACGACGAACTGGTACTGGTCAAGGACATCCCGATGTACTCGACGTGTGAGCACCACCTGGTCGCCTTCCACGGTGTCGCGCACGTCGGCTACATCCCAGGCGTCGACGGCCGGGTGACCGGGCTGTCCAAGCTGGCCAGATTGGTGGACCTGTACGCCAAGCGGCCGCAGGTACAGGAGCGACTGACCGGGCAGGTCGCGGACGCGATGATGCGCAAGCTCGATCCCCGCGGCGTCATCGTCGTCGTCGAGGCCGAACACCTCTGCATGGCGATGCGCGGGATCCGCAAGCCGGGGACCACCACCACGACCTCGGCGGTGCGTGGGCAATTCAAGACCGACTCCACATTGCGATCCGAGGCGCTGGATCTCATCCTGCGGAAGTGAGCCATACCCGGACCACCCCGCACCCCGTCGCTGCGCTCGCCCCGCTGGTGATGGGGGTCGTCAACGTCACCGACGACTCCTTCTCCGACGGCGGACTGTTCCTGGACCGCGACCGCGCCGTCGAGCATGGTCTGGCGATGTCGGCGCTTGGCGCGGCGATCATCGACGTCGGCGGGGAGTCCACCCGACCCGGCGCCACCCGCGTCGACGCTGCCATCGAGACGGCCAGGGTGATACCGGTGATCAAAGAACTTGCCGGGCAAGGGGTCACGGTCAGCATCGACACGATGCATGCGGACGTGGCACGGGCCGCACTTGAGAACGGCGCCGGGATCGTCAACGACGTCTCCGGCGGCATGGCCGACCCGGCCATGGCTCCGCTGCTCGCCGACGCCGGGGTGCCATGGGTGCTGATGCACTGGCGTTCGGTCAGCGCGGATATTCGGCCGCATCACGCCCCCGACTACGACGACGTCGTTTCCGACGTCCGCACCGAACTCTTGCGCAGCGTGGACGCCGCGGTCGCGGCCGGCGTCGATCCGGCGCAACTGATCATCGATCCGGGCCTGGGATTCGCCAAGAACGCACAACACAACTGGTCGCTGCTGCGCGCACTGCCGCAGTTGGTCGCGACGGGGATCCCCGTGCTGGTCGGTGCATCCCGCAAGCGCTTCCTCGGGGCCCTGCTGGCCTCCCCCGACGGAACGCCGCGGGAGCCGTCGGGCCGGGAGACCGCCACCGCGGTCATCTCCGCACTTGCCGCCGAGCACGGAGCGTGGGGCGTGCGCGTGCACGACGTCGGGGCGAGCGTCGATGCGATCAAGGTCGTCGAGGCGTGGGGCGGTGGAGCTCATGACTGATCGAATCGTGCTGCGGGGCTTGACCATTCGCGGCCACCACGGCGTGTTCGAGCACGAGCGGCGGGACGGGCAGGACTTCGTGGTCGACATCAAGGTCTGGATCGACCTCGCTGCGGCCGCTGCGAGCGACGACCTCGTCGACACGCTCGACTACGGCGTACTCGCCCAGCAGGCGGCCGACATCGTGGCCGGACCGCCGCGCAACCTGATCGAGACGGTGGCCGCCGAGATCGCCGATGGCGTGATGGTCGACGAGCGGGTGCACGCCGTCGAGGTCGTCGTGCACAAACCCAGCGCACCGATCCCGTTGACGTTCAACGACGTTGCCGTCGTCGCGCGGCGGTCACGGCGGGGCAGCCGCGGTGACGCACCGTGAGTCCCCGAAGACGAGCGGGAGTCGAGACGTGAGCACTGTCGTGCTGTCGATCGGATCGAACCTTGGCGATCGCCTTGCGCTGCTGCAGTCGGTCGTCGACGGACTCGGCGATGCCGTCCTCTTGGTGTCACCGGTCTACGAGACGGACGCGTGGGGCGGGGTCGAACAGGGTCCGTTCCTCAATGCGGTCGTGGTGGCCGACGACGACGCCCTGGACTGCCACGACTGGCTGCGACGCGGCCAGGAGCTCGAGATCGCAGGCGGGCGGGTGCGCGACGAGCGTTGGGGCCCACGCACACTCGACGTCGACGTGGTCACGTGCCGTGCGGGCGCGATCGAGGTACGGTCCGACGACGAGGTCCTCGTGCTGCCCCACCCGTTCGCGCACGAGCGTGCATTCGTCCTCGTCCCGTGGCTCGCGGTGGACGCCGACGCCACCCTGACGGTCGGCGGCCAGCGGCGATCCGTCGCAGAGCTGCTGGACGGCATCGACCCGGCCGAACGCGACGGGGTGCGTCGCACCGACCTGGCTCTGAGGACCTGATGGGGCCGACCCGCAAACGCGACCTGACCGCAGCGACGGTAGCCGCCGCGATCATCGGCTACGTGCTGGTGCTCGGGTTGTACGGATCGTTCCCGCCGATCACCGTCGTCACCGGGTTGTCCCTGCTGGTGGTCGCCGCGGCTGAGGCGGGTTGGGCGTTCTACATCCGCTCGAAGGTCAACGACGGCAAGATCGGCTCCGGTCCCGGCCGGCTGCATCCACTGGCGGTCGCGCGTTCCGTGACGATCGCGAAGGCATCGGCATGGGTGGGGGCGCTGGCGCTTGGCTGGTGGTTCGGAGTGCTGGCGTACTTGATCCCGCGGCGCGACGTGAAGGTCGCAGCGGAGGACACGGCCGGCGCGGTGGTGGCGGCGATCAGTGCGCTGGCGCTGGTGATCGCCGCTCTCTGGTTGCAGCATTGCTGCAAGTCGCCGCAGGACGGGCCCGAGGACCCCGACGGCGTGCCCGAGTAGCCAACGCCGCCGGTAGAAGGCCGAATCGCCGCGGTGGTCGACACGCTGGGTGACCTGTGACGGGTACAGTCAGCCCATGACCGAACCGACCCGTGGACCACGCCCTCGGCGTGGAAACCGC
>JAOPVF010000167.1 GCA_025963195.1 Mycobacterium sp.
GAAGGGCGATGAGCCGCGTCTTCTGCCGCTTGTTCTCGTACCCGGCGCTCACGCCACGAATCTCGATCAGCGGTGCCCGGTTCACCGGCGCGGCGTCGGCGCTGGGTCGCGGGCGGTTGGTCACCGAAGGCACGGCGTGACTCATGAAGATCCTCTGCACTGACGTCGACACTGCAATCGTTTGCTCTATCCTGCGATGTGACGTGGGTCATGTCAATGGGCGCCAGAAGAATGGTCGGCGGCTGCGACAACCGGGCAGCTGGGCAACCGCCACGACCATCTACAAACGATTGCAACTATGGCAGCATGTGGTCATG
Organism: Mycobacterium sp.; assembly: GCA_025963195.1. Taxonomy (GTDB): domain Bacteria; phylum Actinomycetota; class Actinomycetes; order Mycobacteriales; family Mycobacteriaceae; genus Mycobacterium. Next base: position 318 of record JAOPVF010000167.1, read on the forward strand.
ACTCGAGCCCAACTACGCGTCGGAACGTTCACCCCGTCGCTGTTGATCGACATCGCCCGCTCCACCGGACGATTGGACCGAGCCGGGCTCGACGTCACGGAGAGCCCAGTGCCCTCGTCGCCTGCCCAGTTTCGTTCGCTGGAAGCCGGTGAGTTCGACGTGGTGATGACGAGCCCGGACAACGTTCTCGCCTACCGGTTCTTGAGCGCGAATCCACTCCACCGCAACTTGCCGGTGGAGATTCTCGCCGGCGTCGATCGAGGACTCGGGCTTTCGTTGTGCCTCGCGCCGTCGATGGCGGACGTGGCGGACGTCCGGGGACGTGTCGTCGGGGTCGACGTGCCAGGGTCGGGGTTCGCATTCGTCGCGTTCGCCCTCCTGGAGCGCGCGGGCCTCGGCAGGGACGACTACGCGCTCGAGTCACTCGGATCGACCCCTCGGCGCGCTTCGGCGCTGACGGAGGGAGCATGCGCGGCGACGGTCCTCAATGCGGGCAACGAGTTGCGGGCGATCGAGGCCGGGTGCCGTGTCGTGAGTACCGTCGCGGACATCGGGCCCTATCTCGGCACCGTGATGGCGGCGATGTCGGCCGACGACCCCGAAATCACCGGTCCGCGAGAACGTCTCGCAGAGGTGGTCATCGACACCGCCCGTGATGTCGTCGCCGGCCAGCTGCAAGAGGCGGTGCTCGAGGCCGCAGGACGATTGCTCGGTTTGGCGCAGCCGCAAGCCCAGGCACACCTCGACTGCCTGCTCGATCCCGCGCACGGTCTGATCACCGACGGACGAGTCGACGAATCCTCGATCGAGACCCTGATCGACCTCAGACGTCGGCACGACCCGAGCCCGGAACTCGACGTCGTGGCGTCCGCGTGGCCGACGATGCTCACTGCGGCTGCCATTGGCCACATTGCACGTGGGCGGGGGGCACGCCATCATTGACGGGACGTTGCATCCGATTGCAGTCGAGAAGTGGAGTGGGGGGATCCGTGCACAGGGCCACGCTGCGTGAGGTTGCGGTGATGGCCGGGGTCCATCCGGCCACCGCTTCGCGTGCCTTGAACCAGCAGACCGAGAGCTTGGTCAACACCGAAACGGCAGCGCGAATCAAGAAGGTCGCCGCCGAGATGGGCTACTCGCCCAATCCGATCGCCCGCAGCCTCAAGACTTCTCGGTCGGCCAGCATCGGCCTGGTGATCCCCGACCTCACCAACCCGTTGTTCCCGCCCATCGTGCGGGGAGTCGAGGACGTGCTACGCACCATCGGCTACAACGCGTGGATCGTCAACACCGACAACCGACCCGACGTGGAGAAGACGGCGGTCGAATCGTTCCGTCAGCGCAACGTCGAGGGATTCGTGTTCGCGACCGCGCACTTGAAGCACCCGCTGCTCGAGGAACTCGCAGCGGCGTCGACTCCGATGGTGCTGGTCAACCGCCGCACCAACGGAGCCGACATCCCATCGGTCACCTCCGACGACGCGGCAGGCGTCGCGCTGGCGATGCAGCACCTCGTCGATCTTGGCCACACCAAGATCGTGCATCTCGCGGGGCCGCAGGACCTGTCGACCGGCGTGACCCGGCGTCGCGCGTTCCTGTCCAGCCTTGAGGAACTCCACCTTCCTGCCGAGAGCACGCGGACCTTCATCTGCGACGAATGGTCGGAGCAGGCGGGCGCGAGGGCAATGCGGTCCCTGCTGGACTCCGGTCCCGAGTTCACCGCGGTCCTGGCCGGCAACGACCTACTGGCCCTCGGCGTGTACGACGCCCTATCCGAACGTGGCCTGCGTTGCCCTGACGACATCAGCGTCGTCGGATTCAACGACATGCCGTTCATGGACAAGGTCTTCCCGCCCATGACGACCGTGCGCATCCCGCACTACGAGATCGGCGCCGAAGCTGCCAGGCTGCTGCTCGAAGTGCTCAATGATCCCCATCGCCATCCGCGGTCGCTGCTCTTGCCGTTGACGATGGTCGTCCGATCCTCCACCGGTCCGGTCCCAGCGCCTCGCACCTGAGGGGCCGTCGGGGCTCAGCCGTCTGGCCGTTGCAACTGGCTGCAACCGTTCGCTGCCTGTGGCTCGTCGCTGGTGTGACGAATCCGCCGTGAAAACCGCCCACGCTGCGGTGTTGACTTGGGCCAGAGTGCACGGCAGGATTGCAACCGATTGCAGTCGAGCTGGGAGAGTCAATGGAAATCAACGAAAAGGCCATGAGCGTTGGGTGGATCGGCGCCGGACGGATGGGCTACGCGCTCATCGAACGCCTGTTGGACGCCGGTCACGACGTGTCGGTCTACAACCGCACCCGGTCCAAGGCGGAGCCACTGGCCACGCGTGGCGCCAAGTTGGTCGACACCCCCGCACAGCTCGCCGATCGCGACGTCGTCTTCATCATGGTCGCCGCCTCCGCCGACCTCGAGCACGTGACCGTCGGTGAGGACGGACTTCTCACCGCAGACGTTTCACCCCAGATCATCATCGACAGCTCGACCGTCTCGGCGGCCGTCTCGGAGAAGATCCGCGGCCTTGCCGCCGACCGCGGCACCGCACTTCTGGCCGCGCCGGTCAGCGGCAACCCCAAGGTCGTCAGGTCGGGCAAGCTCACCCTCGCGGTGTCGGGTCCGCGTGAAGCGTACGAGAGCGCCGAGCACCTGCTGCGCCCGCTCGGGCGGGGCGTCACCTACGTCGGTGATGGGGAAGTCGCCCGCCTCGTCAAGATCTGCCACAACGTCTTCCTCGGCGTGGTCGCGCAGTCCCTCGCCGAGATCACCGTGCTCGCCGAGCAAGGCGGCACCAGCCGGCAGGCGTTCCTTGAGTTCCTCAACAACTCGGTCATGGGGTCGGTCTTCACCCGGTACAAGTCGCCTGCGTTGGTGAATCTCGACTTCACGCCCACGTTCACGAACATCTTGCTGCGCAAGGACTTCGACCTCGGACTTGAAGCCGCCCGCGAATACGGCGTGCCGATGCCCGTCGCCGCCTTGGCCGCCGAGATCGTGTCATCGGCCATCGGAGCGGGCCACACCAGCGAGGACTTTGCGACCTTGCTGCTCGAACAGGCCCGACGCTCGGGAGTCGAATTGGTCTCCGAGGAGGCCGACGTCGACGACGGTCTGGGAGTCCCCGCCGATGAGTGAGTCGCGCCCACTCCCGGCTCCTGGCCACATGGGTGTCGACTACGAAGAACGCGTCGACTTCGCAAGGCTTCGTGACTACCGGCTCCGTCGCGCGAAGGCGGCGCTGGAGTCCAGTGAGTGCGGTGCGTTCCTGCTATTCGACTTCTACAACATCCGCTACACGACCCAGACCTGGATTGGCGGTGCGCTCGGCGACAAGATGACGCGGTACGCGTTGCTCACGCGCACTGCCGACGACCCCTGGTTGTGGGACTTCGGCTCTGCGGTGCGCCATCACAAGCTGTACTCGAACTGGCTGCCCGACGAGAACTGCCGCCCCGGCATGCTCGGGATGCGGGGTGCCGTCGCACCGTCGGCTGGTCTGATGGTGTCGGCCATTCGCGAGATCAAGGGAATGCTCGACGACGCCGGTCTGAGCGACATGCCGGTCGGGCTCGACATCGTCGAGCCCGCGTTCCTGTTCGAGATGCAGCGACAGGGGTTGAAGGTCGTCGACTGCCAGCAGCGCATGCTCGACGCGCGCGAGATCAAGTCCGCTGACGAGATCATGCTGCTCACCCAGGCGGCGGCGATGGTCGACGGGGTCTACCAGGACGTCTTCGAGGCGCTCAAACCCGGCATCCGGGAAAACGAAGTCGTCGCGCTGGTGAATCAGCGGCTCTATGCGATGGGTTCGGATCAGGTGGAGGCCGTCAACGCGATCAGCGGCGAACGCTGTAATCCCCACCCGCACAACTTCACCGACCGGCTCATTCGACCGGGCGATCAAGCCTTCTTCGACATCATCCACAGCTTCAACGGCTATCGCACGTGCTACTACCGCACGTTCAACGTCGGCAGTGCGACGGCCAGCCAGCGCGACGCCTACACGAAGGCCCGCGAATGGATGGACGCCTCGATCGACATGGTCAGGCCGGGCGTCGGCACCGACGAGGTGGCGTCCGTTTGGCCGAAGGCGACCGAGTTCGGCTTCGACAACGAACTCGCCGCGTTCGGACTGCAATTCGGGCACGGGCTGGGCCTCGGCCTGCACGAGCGTCCGATCATCTCGCGGCTGAACTCGATGACCGAACCGATCGAGCTCAAGGAGGGCATGGTCTTCGCCCTCGAGACGTATTGCCCAGCCTCTGACGGACATTCGGCCGCGCGCATCGAGGAAGAAGTGGTCGTCACCGCCGATGGACCGCGGATCCTGACGCTGTTCCCTGCGCAGGAACTCATGGTCGCCAACAAATACTGACCCGGTGCTGCGCCCGCAGCCGTGCCTCGCGGCGAATGCCTGCGTGGTCGCATAGTCGCTGCGGGCCAGCGTGATTCAGTTGGGCTGGGTGGCGGGGCCAGCGTGGACGGCGCCGCCGAAGTAGAGGTCGGCGATCTCGGGGTTGGACAGCACCGATGAGGCTGCGCCGGTAAGCAGCACGCGCCCGCTCTCCATCACGATGCCGCTGGTGGCCATGCGCAGTCCGAAGCGAACGTTCTGCTCGACCATGAGCACGGCCTTGCCGCTACCGCGCATGATGGCGACCGCCTCGTCGATCACAGTGAGCGACTTCGGGTCCAGGCCCAAGGAGGGCTCGTCGAGCAGCACCAGCTTGGGGTCGAGCATCAAAGAACGGGCGAACTCGACCATGCGACGCTGGCCGCCGGACAGGTTGCCGCAGCGGATCGACGTCTTGTCGCGAACCAGCGGGAACATGTCGAGCACCTCGTCGTAACGTTGCCGCACCAATGCGCGCTGCCTGCGAATGACGTAGGCGCCCATCAGGATGTTCTCGCGGACGGTCAGCGTCGAAAACAGCCCGTTGCTCTGCGGCACCTGGGTGACGCCCCTGCCGAGCACCGCGTCGGGCGAAAGGCCCGCGATGTCCTCACCGTCGAGCAGGATGCGCCCGGCACTCGGTTTGAGCAGACCGCTGACCGCTCGCAGCACGGTAGACTTGCCCGCGCCGTTGGGTCCGACGATGCAGCCGAGCTCGCCTGCCCCAACCTCGAGGTCGACACCTTGCAGGACGTTGCCACCGCCGTAGCCTGCGACCACTCCTTCGAGCCGAATCATGCCGGATTCCTTTCCACCGCGGGGGTATCCGCGGACTGCGCCTTCGACGGCGCTTCGAGCAGGTAGTCGTCGCCGAGGTAGGCGTCGAGCACGAGCGGGTCCTTCTGGATCTGCTCGGGTGTGCCGTTGGCGATCACAGCACCGCGCGCCAGCACCCTGATCGGGTCGCAGAGCCCCACCACGAACGGCATGTTGTGCTCGACGAGTAGGAAGGTCGTGCCCTTGGCGTTGAGATCGCGGATAAGATCGCCCATCCGCTCGATCAGCGTCGGGTTGATACCGCCCGCGGGCTCGTCGAGCAGGATCAGCTTGGGGTCGAGGACGAGCACTTGCGCCAGCTCCACCAGCTTCTGATGGCCGTAGGACAGCGACCCGGCGCGGGCATCGCGATAGGCAGACATCCCGACGAACTCGAGCAGATCGTTCGCGCGCGCGGCCTCCGGGCCGCTCACCGCGTCGAGTCCGAGTTGGCGCACCGAGAAGTTGCGTAGCGGGGCGACGACGTTCTCCAATACCGTCATCTCCCGGAACAGCCGGGTGATCTGAAAGGTTCGCGCCACCCCGCGGTGGGCCCTCGACCACGGCGTAAGACGTTCGATGCGTTCGCCGTTGAGCAGGATGTCGCCTCGGTCGGGCGTCATGGTGCCCGAGATCAAGTTGAACACCGTGGTCTTGCCCGACCCGTTGGGTCCGATCAGCGCGGTGATCGAGCCCTCCGGCACCGTGAAGCTGCAGTCGTTGACCGCGTGGTTGCCGCCAAAGCTCTTGTGCAGACCGCGGACCTCTAGCAACGTGCGCCCGGTCGTTACCGGTCGCACGGTCTCCTTCGGTGCGAGGGGACGGTCCAGTGGATTCAGCCGGGCACCGGAAAGGCCAACGGTGCCTTTGGTTCTGGCCTTCTCCAACAGCGCTGCCACGGTGGGCAGGATGCCCTTGGGCAGCAGGATCACCAGCAGCACCAGCATTCCGCCGAATAGCACCAACCGGGCGTTCCCACCGCCGAACGTATCGTTGGCGAACGTGTTGACGGGCTGGATGATGAACGCGCCGAGCACCGGTCCGAAGAGCGTGCCGCGTCCGCCGAGGATGACCGACAGCACGATCAGCGCGCTGGTGACGATCGAGAACATGCCGATTGGGTCGACGAAGGACAGGTAGTAGCCGTACGCCGACCCGGCCATGCCGACGAACAGCGCGCTGGCGCCGAAGGCCAGCAGCTTGTACACGGGAGCGTTGACGCCGATGGTGCCTGCCTTGCCCTCGTCCTCGCGAATTGCGATGAGCCCCATGCCGAATTTGGTGCGGCGGATGCCCCATGTCATCAGCATCGACAGAGCGAGCAGTGCGACCAGGGTTAGGTGGAAGGGCCAGTTGCCCCACGTGTCGGGCCAGTCCGGCAGCGGCAGCGTGAGCCCGGCGGTGCCGTTGGTGACCGGTACCCATTCGATGGCGACGAACTGCGCGAGGAACAGGAAGGCGACTGTGATGATCACGAAGGCGGGTCCGCGGGAGCGGTAGGTCACGAGACCCAGCAGCATGGCGATCACCGCGGCGAGTACGCCTGCGACCGGCACCCACAGCAGTGGCGGAACGTCGGGGATCCGGATGGCCAGGATTGCACCGACATAGGCACCTATACCGATGAAGGCGCCCTGGCTCAGCGACAGGTAGCCGGTGTAGCCGGTGATCACGTTGAGGCCACTGGCGCCGATCGCCAGTACCAGCGCCATGATCACCGTGTTCTGTGCGGACATGCTGGGCGACAACGGGAATAGCACGATCACGGCGGCAGCGACCACGACGACCGACCGAGTCACCAGCGTCTGTAGCCGGGGGTCCAGCAGTCGGGTGGCCAGAGTTTTGTTGCTCACGCGACCGCGTCCTCTCGGAGCCGGGTGCCGAGGATGCCCTGCGGGCGCGCGATCAGCACGACGATGATGACGAGGAACGGCACCGCGACGGGCCAGGCCGCGCCGAGGTAGCTGGTGGCCGCGATCTCACCAACGCCGATGACGAGTGCTCCGAGGATGGCGCCGGGAAGGCTACCCAGTCCACCAAGCACGACGATGGCCAGCAGTCGGGCGATCCACTGGTAGTGCGAGCCGGGCAGGAACGGGTAGATGGTGCTCAGCATCGCCCCGCCTGCGCCAAGCGTCGAGACGCCGATGGCGAAGGTGAGCGCGGCGATCGTGGCAACGCTGACCCCGACCAGCAGCGCCCCTGCCTCGTTGGCGGAAGCGGCGCGGATGGCGCGACCCGCCCAAGTGTGATTCAGCAGCAGATGGAGACCGCCAAGGATCAGCACCGCGATGCCTGCGGAGATGAGCATCACCTGAGGTATGTACAACGGTCCCAACGCAATTGAAGCGTCGGTATAGGACACCCGGACCGCCGTGGACGTATTGCCCCAGATGAAGCCCATGATCCCCTCCAGCATCAGGGCGATGCCGAAGGTGGCCAACACCGTCATGCTGACGTGGGATCCGCGGACGTGCCGGATCACCGTTACGTAGACCAGCCAGCCGACGGCGAACATCACGGCCATCACGATGGGAACCGAGAGGATCGGGTCGAGGCCGAGGTGCTGCCACAGCGTGAATGTCAGGAACGCGGCCAGGACCGCAAATGCGCCATGGGCGAGGTTGATCACCCGCATGACCCCGAAGATCAGCGTCAGTCCCGAAGCCATCAACGCATAGAGCGCGCCGACGAGCAGGCCAAGGATGAGGGTTTGGATGAACGAGGTCACGGGTTGCGGCTCCTAACGATGCGTCGGTTCCGAGGCGTCAGATCGGGCCACCTTGCCAACGGACGATCTTGTCAGTGGTGGCGACGTCGGTGGGCAGCACGACCTGTGAGACGCCGCCCTGCCACTGACCCACCAGGAACTCGCCTTTGGGGCTGCCGTCGGCGTTCCAGCTCAAGGGGCCGAGGATGGTTTGAACGGTGTTGTTGCGCAGCCAGTCAGCGAGCTTGGCTTGATCGTCGATGGAGCCGACGGCAGTGACGGCGGCGGCAAGCACCTGCCCTGCGGCGAATCCGTCGGCGGCGTCCTCCGGCGGGAGCCCGCCGAACTTCTCCCCGAACTTCTTGACGAATTCGGCGTTCTGATTGGTCTTGGCGAGTGAGCTATAGCTCGACGAGAAGAACACGCCATCGGCGTTCTGCTCTCCGACACCTTCGAGGTACTGCTGTCCGTAGGTGGGCGCGCTGCTCTGGTACACGATGGACGGCTTGTAACCGGCACGGTTCATCGACCTGATCATGTTGACCCCATCTTCGAATTGTGCGCCCTGAACCACGATTTCGGCACCGGCATCGCGCATGGCGTTGACGATGGGGTCGAAGTTCTTGGTCGTCGCCGGGTATTCGTCCTTGTAGACGGTCCTGATGCCAGCCGCGGACAGGATCTTCTCGGCTCCTTCGACCACCGGGCCCGCGAACGGATCATCCAGCGACGGGTACGCGGCGGTCTTCGGTCGCCGGTCGGGGGGCAGGTTGGCGACCCATTCGGCGAACACCTTGGCCTGGTCGGTGGCGACGGCCTGTTGGGAGAAGAAGATGTACTTGAAGCCTCGGCTGTACATGTCGGGTGAGCCGCACGACGGGCAGACGAACAGCATCTTGTTCTTCTCGGCGACAGCCGAGGAGGGGATGTTCAGCAGCGACGACTGGCTGCCGAGCACCAGGTTGACCTTGTCGTTGGAGATCAGGTTGTTGTAGTTGCTGACGGCCGTGTCCTGCGTCGTGGCGTCATCGCGGACGATGATCTCGACCGGCTTGCCGAGTAGCCCGCCCGCCTCGTTGGTCATCTCGACCCAGGTCTCGTATCCGTGCTGGGTGTCCGAGCCGCCCTGGCTGAACTCACCGGTGAGGGGAAGCGAGGCGCCGATCTTGATGGTGCCACCGTTGTTTGGCGTATCCGCAGTACATCCCGATAGTGCGAGTGCGATTGCGGCGGCACCCACGATCGCCCGAAGTGCAGTCGTCCTGCGCATGTCCAAACCCTTCCGTCAGATCGACCGCGGATTGATCTTCAGCGCCATGCACCGAGGTACTTATGCAAACGATTGCTATGAACCATGCCACAGTCTGCCGTCGAGTGTCAACGGATCTTGAGGTGAGAAGCCGCTCGTAATGCGAGCTAAGCGGCGGCGGGACGGCAGACCCGGCGAAGGGGTTTGCTGCGGCGGCTTCCACAGCTTGCCCGCAGGGTACGTCGCCACAACACAATCGATTGCAGCGCGGTGGGTCGGGTGCGGCGCGGTCAGATCAGAACGGCCAACGGGTTCTCGATGCGCTTGACGAAGGCGGCCATCCACGTGGCGGCCACCGCACCGTCGATGACCCGGTGATCGGCCGACAGGGTCACCGTCATGACCGTGCCCACGGTCAGTTCACCGTCGACGACGACGGGTCGCTGGATGGCGCCCCCGACGGCGAGGATGCCGGACTGCGGCGGATTGAGGATCGCGGAGAACTCCGTGACGCCGAACATCCCGAGGTTGGACACCGAGAAGCTGCCGCCTTCGAGCTCGTGCTGCTGGAGCCGCCCGTCCCTGGCGCGCCGAGCAAGATCGGCGGTCTGGGTGGCTACCCCGGACAGCGACGCGGCGTGCACGTCGCGCAGCACCGGCGTCAGCAGACCGCCGTCCACTGCTACGGCCACAGCGATGTCGGCGCCGTCGTAGCGACGGATCGAGTCGCCGTTCCAGATCGCGTTGGCGTCGGGTACCTCGATCAGGGCCCCGGCCACCGCCTTGAGGACGAAGTCGTTGAGCGACACCTTGACGGTGGCTGCGGTGTTGACGCTGCGCCGCAATGCGAGCAGGTCGTCGACCCGGCAATCCGCGGTGACGTAGAAGTGCGGCACCGTCGTCTTGCTCTCGGTGAGCCGGCGTGCGATCGCCATGCGCATCGGGGTCAGCGGAACGTCGGTGTAACCCGTTGCGCGCGATTCGGCGGCGGCCGGAGTGCGAGCCTGGCGCGGTGCGGGGGATGGTTGCGGTGTGGGCTCGGCGACCGGCAGCCGGTCCAGATCACGCCGCACGATGCGCCCGCCCGGGCCGGTGCCCGTCACGCTCTCGAGTTCGATTCCCCGTTCGCGCGCGAGCTTTCGCACCAACGGGGTGGCGAACAGTCGCCGCCCGTTGGCCGCTGCAACGGGTTGGGCGACACCAACGGTGACGAGTTCGGGCTCCGGTGTGTGGGGCACCGCGACACCGTTGAGCCCGGCGGCATCGACGTCGGCGTCGGTCTCGCCTGGCGCCAACACCACCAAGATGGGCTCGCCGACCGCGATCGTGGACCCGGGTTCGGCGATCAGCCGGCCCACGATCCCGTCCACCTCCGAGACGTATTCGACGACGGCCTTCTCGGTCTCGATCTCGGCGAGCGGGTCGCCGACGGCAATCTCCTGCCCCTCCGTGACGAGCCAGGTCTGGATAACGGCCTCGCCGGTGTTGGCCAGCACCTCGGGCATCCGCACGACAGTGGCCATCAGCGATCACCCATTCCAGCTCGGACCTTCTCCAACCCGGCGACGACTTCCTCGGTCCTGGCGATGGCGGCGCGTTCGAGCACCCGGGAGATGCTCGGTGACGCCTCCGTCCCGGACACTCGTTCGACGGGTTGGTCCAACCAGTCGAACAGCCTGCGCTGAATCTCGTCGGCGAGCCAGCCGCCGTACGAGCTGCCACGTGCGCCCTGTTCGACTATCAAGACCGCGTTGGTCTTTCGGACGCTGGCGGTGATGGTGTCCCAGTCGATCGATGCGCGGTCCAGCCATCGCAGATCGATCAGTTCGGCGTCGACGTCGGTCTGTTCGATCGCCTCGAGACAGTGGTGCACCATCGACAGGTAGCTGATCACGGTGACGTCGGAGCCCGAGCGCCGGATGGCGGCGCGGCCAGGAGGGATGACGTAGTCCAGATCGCCTTCTGGGATCTTGTCGGCGATTCCGTAGAGGTCGATGTGCTCGATGACGAGGACCGGATCCTGTAGGGCCAGAGCGGCATTCATCAGGCCGACGTAGTCGGCGGCGGTCGATGGCGCGACGATCCGCCAGCCGGGGCTGGTTGCGAAGATGCCGGCGGGGTCCATCAGGTGCTGAGAACCGTATCCCGCGCCCATCGCGACCTTGGTGCGCAGCACGTACGGCACCGGGTTGTCACCCCCGAACATGTGCCGGGCCTTGCCGATCTGGTTGAACACCTGGTCGGCGGCCACCCACATGAAGTCGGGGTACATGAACTCGACCACCGGCCGGAATCGGCCGTCGAGTGCCATTCCACCGCCGATGCCGCTGAATGCGTTCTCACTGATGGGGGTCCCCACCAACCGGTTCTCGCCGTACTTCGCCAGCCCCTTGGTGGCACCGTTGGTGCCACCGTTCAAGTGGTGGACGTCCTCGCCGAACACCACGATGCGCTCGTCGAGCGCCATCCGTCGGTCCATGACGCCGGCCACTGCCTCCACGAACTTCACCGAGCGCCATGGGCCGTCGTGTGTCGTCGGATCCAGGACGGTCAGCGATTCGAGCTCCCTTGCGTCCCCCCGCATTCCGACGTCGACGAAGCCGGGATCGGGCCACAGTTCCGGCCGGATGCGGCGCTTGCCTGCATTGTCGGGGTCGTCTTCGAGCAACTCGGCGGTGGCGGCCGTCATCGCATCCTGCGCCTGGCTGCGCACCGACGCCACCCCCTGCTCGTCGATCAAGCCGAGCGCGATCATCTCGCGCGCGACTCGGTCGAGCGGGTCACGGGAGCGCCAGTGCGCCTCTTCCTCCTTGTCGCGGTATCCGAACGCACTGCCCGGGTACGGCCCGTTCTGGTGAAAGAACCGGTACACCTCGACTTCGATGACCGCGGGACCCTCACCGCTGCGCATCCGTTCGGCCGCCTGCTCGGTGGCCAGGTGTACTGCCAACGGGTCCATGCCGTCGACGCGCCAACACGGGATGCCGAACCCCTGCCCGCGCACCGACAACCGGGGATCGGCGGTGATCTCTTCGACCCGGGTGGAGACCGCGTACAGGTTGTTCTCGATGAAGAAGCAGAACGGCAGCTTCCATGCTGCGGCAAGGTTCATCGTCTCCAGCACGGAGCCGATCTGGCTGGCTCCATCACCGAAGTAACTGATGGTGAGATCGGTGGTACCACTGTGCTTTTGGGCCCAGGCGTTGCCCGCGCCCATCGGCACGCCGCCGCCGACGATCGCGTTCGTGCCAAGGGCGCCTGCTTCGAACCACTGCAGATGCATGGATCCACCGCGGCCATGGCAGTAGCCCTGGGCCAGGCCGAGGATCTCGGCCAACGTCCGTTGCAGCACTCGCGCAATCTTGGGCGTAACCGCCGCGGCGGGATCGATCACGCCGCCCGCGACGTGCGTCAGGGCCTTGGCCAGGAACTGGTGGTGACCGCGGTGCGATCCGTTGACCGCGTCGGTGGAGCGGAGGCCGACGATGGATCCAACCGCGCCGCCTTCCTGCCCGATGCTCGAGTGCGCAGGGCCGTGCACCAGCCCTTCGCCTGCCAACTCGAGGACGGTTTCCTCGAAGGCCCGGATGAGGTGCAGCTCGGCGAGCATGGTGCCGAGAAGCCCAGGTGACGCGGCTTTCCAGTCGTCGGCGGTGGTCGACAGTTCGATCCAGGCCGACCCGGTCTCGAGGCGTTCTTCGCGTGGCATGTCCCCTACTTCCGTTGACCGCGAGCGACCGATTGCACAGGCCGCGCCTTCGCCAACTTACGCTGATTGGATCCACTTTGGCTAGCAATAGCGACAAAAGCTGGGAAATATGGACTAATGTGGGCAACATTGGATCCACTACACGGGAGGCTCTATGGCGCTGCCGGGTCTGGTCGGCACTGATCACGTCGGCTTCACCGTGCCCGACCTAGAAGAAGCCCACGACTTCTTCGTGCGGGTTCTGGGTTGCACGCACGTCTACACCCTCGGACCGTTCCAGCACGACGACGACTGGATGCGTGAACATCTCAACGTCCACCCGCGCACCGTGATGCGGCAGTTGCGCTTCTACCGGTGCGGCACGGGAGCCAACTTCGAAGTGTTCGAGTACGACCCGGCGGACGGCGCGGCATCCATTCCGAGCAACAGCGACATCGGCGGCCATCACCTCGCGCTCTACGTCCACGACATCGATGCCGCCGTCGAATACCTTCGCGCCGAGGGCATTCGGGTACTTGGTGATCCGACGCCCAGCCGCAACGCCAGTGCAGGCCAGCGATGGGTGTACTTTCTCAGCCCCTGGGGCATGCAGTTCGAACTGGTCAGTTTCCCCGATGGGAAAGCGTACGAAGAGGACGCCGAGGTCTTGTTGTGGAACCCGAACACCCCGGCACAGTGAAGCGATAACACCGATCGGAGGCAGGATGGCGCAACCCCAGGTGCGTGACGGCGTCACCGGTGCACGGGTCGCCGACGAGTTGCGGGCGGCCATCCTGCACGGCGCGCATCCGCCGGGCACCCGGCTGCGCCAAGAGGAACTTGCCGCGCAGTACGGTGCCAGCCGCGTGCCGATCCGCGAGGCGCTGCGGACGCTGGAATCCGAGGGCCTCGTCACGACGGTGGCCAACGCCGGGGCATGGATCGCCAGCCTCAGCGCCGAGGAGTGCGCCGAGCTGTACCAAGTCCGCGAGCGGATCGAGCCACTTCTGCTGCGCTACAGCCTGCCCCATCTGACGCCTGCCGACGTCGACCACCTTGCCGAGCTGGCGGAGGAGATGCGCAACGCCCGCGATGTCGAGCACTTCCTGACGTTGGACCGGGAGTTCCATCTCGGCAGCTACCGCGCGGCTGAGACCACGTTCCTGCGCCCAACCGTGGAACGGCTGTGGAACGCCACACAGCATTACCGCCGTGCCTTCACCCGGTTGCTGGACGACGACAGCAACCGCATCGTGCACGACGAACACCACATGCTCGTAGCGGCGATCCGGGAGAACGATCCCGACGAGGCCGAGCGCGTGCTGTTCGGGCACATCCGCCGTACCCGGTTACAGCTGTCACGTCACCCCGAAGTCTTCGCTAACAAGTGAAAGGAACCGAACACATGGCAATCGCAACCATCAACCCGACCACGGGGGAGACCGTCGAGACGTTCGAACCCCACGACGACGCCGAGGTCGCACGTCGCATCGCGGAAGCCGCTGCGGCCGCTGATGCGTTGCGTGGCACCACGTTTGCTCAACGCGCCCAATGGATGAACGCCACCGCGGATGTCTTGGAGGCCGACGTCGACCGCGCTGCCCGGATGCTGACCATCGAGATGGGAAAGCCCCTGGGTCAGGCCCGCGCCGAGGTACTCAAATGCGCGAAGAACATGCGGTTCTACGCCGAGCACGCGGAGTCCTTCCTCGCCGACGAGCCACTCGCCGATGCATCGTCGGTGTCGGCGTCGCAGGCCTGGACGGTGTGGCAGCCACTCGGCGTCGTGCTGGCGGTGATGCCGTGGAATTACCCACTGTGGCAGGTCATCCGATTCGCCGCGCCTGCGTTGATGGCGGGCAACACCGGTCTGCTCAAGCACGCGTCGAACGTGCCGCAGTCAGCGCTGTACCTCGATGAGCTGTTCGAGAAGGGCGGCTTCCCGACCGGGTCGTTCCGCACGCTGTTGATCGGCTCGGCCGGCGTCGAAGCGGTGATCTCCGACGACCGGGTCAAGGCCGTCACCTTGACCGGTTCGGAACCGGCAGGGCGGTCGGTCGCTTCCACGGCGGGCGGTCAGATCAAGAAGGCGGTACTCGAACTCGGCGGCTCCGACCCCTTCATCGTGATGCCCAGCGCGAACCTCGATGAAGCCTCCACGGTGGCGGTCAAGGCCAGGACCTCCAACAACGGCCAGTCCTGTATCGCAGGAAAGCGTTTCATCGTGCACGCCGACGTATACGACGAGTTCGCCGACCTGTTCGTCACGAAGATGAAGACTCTGGTGGTTGGCGACCCGATGGACGACGCCACCGACGTCGGACCGCTGGCCACGGCATCCGGACGAGACGACCTCGCCGAACTCGTCGATGACGCGGTGGCCAAGGGCGCCGAGGTGCTCGTCGGCGGCAGCGCTCCCGACGGCCCCGGCTGGTTCTACTCGCCCACCGTGCTTGCCGGCCTCACCAATGAGATGCGCGTGGTGATGGAGGAGACGTTCGGGCCGGTTGCCTCGCTCTACAGGGTCGCCGATCGCGAGGAGGCGGCACGCGTGGCCAACCAGACCACCTTCGGGCTGAGCTCGGCGGTGTGGAGCAACGAAGCGGCAGAGCAGGACTGGTTCGTCCGTCATCTGGACGCCGGCGCGGTGTTCCTCAACGGTATGACGGTGTCCTATCCGGAGTTGCCGTTCGGCGGGGTCAAGGACTCCGGGTACGGCCGCGAGCTGGCCGCTGCGGGGATCCGCGAGTTCTGCAACCTCAAGACGGTCTGGAAGGCCTGACTCCCCCGCGCGATTTCGGCGTGCTCACATGCGCTCAGCGCCGATGAACACGCCGAAATCGCAATCTAACTGGCGACTGGACGCAGCCGTAAGATGCGGGCCGCCACGATGGATGGGTCAAGGGTCGCCGTCGCCTGGGTTCCCCGGCGCAGCGGTTCGGTGATGTCGTCGCCGAACCGCACTGGCGCGGCGAGCAGGTCGGGCTAGAAGTAGGCGTTGGCGGGTAGCGCCGTGCCGTGCAAGAGGTTCTCGCCGATCACCCGGGCCTTGTAGGCCACCGGGTTGTGCAGCGTGATGGTGCGGATGTTGCGCCAGTGCCGATCCAGGTTGCGCTGCCTGCTCGACGCGCTGGCCCCGCCC
>JAOPVF010000141.1 GCA_025963195.1 Mycobacterium sp.
GTGATCCGCCAGCAGGTGGACTGCTCGGCGGTGGTATTGCTGATCGACCGCGGCGGTTCCGGCCGCGGCTCGGGTTCGGGTCGCGGTCCCTGCTTGAGCGCGGTGCGCAGTTGCGTGACCGTGGCGCTGGCGGCCATCTCCGCGTAGTGGGCGTCGGATCCGTCGGCCGCCTTCTCGGCGATGGCCCCGACCTGATCCAGGGAGAACCGGCCCTCCCGCATCCCCTTCGCGCAACGCGGGAACTCCTGCAGTCGGTGCGCGATGGCGACGATGGTGTCGGCGTTGTGTGGTGACACGCCGGTCTTCCATGCCACCAGCGCCGAGACGGACCGCGCGCCGGTGGCGCCCCACAGTTCGTCGTGGTCGATCTCGGCGACGATGTCCACGATCTGACCGTCGATGGCGTTGCGCTGACCGGTCAACTCCGCCAACTTCTCGAACAACCCGTCCAGACGCTGCACCGGGCTCACCCCAGGAGCGAAAGAGGCTGCCGGCGAAGACATAAAATCATCAAAGCAGACAGGTCCGACAAAAGCCGGACAGTCCGCTCCTCGCGTCCTGGGGCGTTGATCGGTTAGAAGGACCACGCTCGGGCGGCGAGGAGTTCGGGTACCAGTACCTCGGTGAGCAGTCGAACGTCGTCGTCCGAGTCGCCGGGATAACGCAGTTCGTACTGCGCCCCGGGAACGGTTCCACCGACACCGACGACGGTGCTGCCGCGTTCGGTGGTCCACTCTGCCAGTTGCGCCTCCCATGCCGACCCGGCGAAGACGAGCAATCGGTAGTCAGTGGTCTTGGTCAGGTACACGTCGACATGGCTCCAGTCGCCGGTCTCGCAGCCGACGGCGGGCAAGCGCGGACCCTCACGCAGCATCAGTGCGCCCTGTTGGGCTGAACAGAACCGGTGCGCCGGTGCCGCTAGGTGGGTGCCGTTCGGGCCAAGGAGCAGATCGGAAAGCGTTGGTCGCCAATCCGCCTCGGTGTCGAGCAGATGGGCGGTGGCGGTGGCCGCCGATGCGACAGTGGTGCTCAAAGCTGTGTCGGTGCCGGCCAGGTGACATTCCAGGGCCATGAGCAGGGCCAGGGTGTGCTGGTAGCTGCGGCAGGCGACGCCGCCGACCTCCGGCTCGGCAGCGAGGTCGACGACGGCGTCACAGCGCTGCGTGATCGCCGAACCAGGCGTGTTGGTCAACGCGACGGTGCGCACCCCCTCGGGGAGTCGGCCCAGCGCGTCGAGGGTCTCGACCGAGCCCCCGCTCGCCGACGTCGCCACCACCAACGTGCCCGGCCCCCAAGCGGGTAGCAGCCGCGAAGAGGCCAGCTCCGAGGTGACGACCAGGCCACGCGCGCGCATCCTGGCGGCGGCGACGCCCCCGGCGTACGCCGAGGACCCCATCCCGAGCAGGACCACCCGTTCGACGTCTCGGGGCACCACGTCCGCCCACGGGTTGCCCGCGGCCAACGTCGTGGCGAGACGGTCCAGCACCTCGGGCTTGCGGAGCAGGTCGGCGGTGAAACCATCCGGCTTCACGTTTGCATCCCTTCGGCGAGGAGTGCGGGCAGGGCTGTGTCGGGGACGTACATCCATCGAGGAAGATGCCATGCGGCATAGACGATCTCGCGAAGAACCTGTTGTACCCGGAAGGCGTGCATCGCACCAGGGTCGTAGAGGTCCACGTGGCCGAGTTTGGCCAGTCTGCAGGCGTAGGCGTCGATGAACGCCGCGCGGCCAGCCGCGTCGGCCTCGGCGAGTGCGGCAGCGTCGAGCTCGGTGTACTTGCGGGCGACGATCGCGGCGTGCGCCAGCGACTGGGACATACCGGCGACGTCCAGGGCGGCCGGGACCGGCAGCGTCCGCTGCGGCGCGGGCAGCACGGGATTGCCGTCGAAGTCGGTCACCGCGAAACGGTTGCCACTGTGCAGGATCTGGCCGACGTGCAGGTCGCCGTGTCCCTCGATGATCGGTGTGCCGGCCAGTGCACCCAGACCTTCGAGGATGCGCTCGATCTCCCCTCGGCGCGCCCGCGCACACGCCACGGCGACGGAATCGCGGACCGCACAGGCATTCTGGAGGGCGGCGAGGCCGTCGTCCCTCCACCGGGCCGCGTCCTGGTTCGTTGCGACGGTGGCGGTGCTGGACAGCGCGGCGTGCAACTCGGCGATCACGTCGCCGACCTGGCCGGTAGCCGCGACGAACGCGTCCGTGCGTCTGGTTGCGGCCGCTTCGGTGATCAGGTCGACGGCCCAGGTCCAGCCGTCCACCGCGCCCGGCAGGTATTCGTCGACGTTGGCCACCAACGTCTCTGCGCCGCCAGCAGGTTGCCATGTGACCATGCCCCACGGTGCGGGCATGCCGCCGAAGCCGGCGTCGTGCAGCACGCTGATCCTGCGCGGCGCCGGATGGGGACCCTCCTGGAGGTGGGTTGCCCACTTGACGACGGCGGCGTCGCCGACGATCACCGACTCGTTGGTCTGGTCGACGCCGACCGAACGTTCACCTGCCGCGGTGTGCGTGGTCCAGGAGCGCACGGTGAAGCTGCCGCGCGTCGCCGATCCTGGCACCTCGGCCAGCAGGCCGAGCAGGGCTTCGGCCACCCCATCCCCAGGATGCGCACGACGCCAGCGCCCGTCGGCGCCGCGCAGCATTGGGACCGCCGCCAAGCCTCCAGCCACGGAGATCACCGAAAGACGTTTGTCCTCAGTGAGTTCGAGCGTGTCGATGGTGTCAGTCAACCGAGGCTCGGTGCTGGGTACCCACTCGTTCGATGACGTCGGCACCCACTCTGAGGCCGTCGCGGGCGCGGATCGCAGAACCGATGTCTGCGAGACGCGCGCGCAACTCGGTGTCGGCCAAGAGGCGGTCCACGGCGTCGGTCAGTTCGGCGTCCGGGAAGGCGTACGTATCCAGCCGTACTCCGAACCCGAGTTCGTCGATGCGCTGGGCATTTTCGTATTGATCCCAGAACAGGGGCAGCACGATCACCGGCTTGCCGAAGTGCAGCGACTCGGTGACGGTGTTGTTGCCGCCGTGCGAGATCACCAGGTCGACCTGTGGGATCACCTTGGTCTGCGGAAGCATCTGGGCGCCGGCCATGTTGTCCGCCAGGCTGATTCGATCCGCCTGCGGGCCCTTGCTGACGATGAACCGGTGCTTGGTGGTGCCGAGCACGTCGACGAGGCGCTGCATGAGCTCGACGTCGGCTCCACCAAGCGAACCCAACGAGAGGTAGACGAGCCCGACGCCGTCGGGCCGGTCGGCGACCGCGGCGGGGAGCACGTACTCCTCGTCCGTGCCGCGCACGCTCGAGTCCATCCGCGTCCACGTGTCGTCGAGCGGCCGGGCGTCGAGGTAATCGGCCTCCGCCGGATACACGTACAAGTTGGCGGCATTGGCGCGCGGCATGAACTCCAGCTCGGGCAGTGCGCCGGCACCCTGGGCCTGGACCCACGCATCGAAGTCGGCCCACAGGGCGCGGTGGGTGCTGTCGAATTCGGCGCGATACGCGTCCCATTGCGAGGAATCGGCGCTGGGCAACCCGGAGAACGGTGGCGGCACGCCGGGACCGGGCACCTCCAGCGGGCTGCACGACACGATCCGCACGAACGGTGCTCCCGAGGTCACCAGCGCAGGAAAGAGCACGACGTTGTCCTCGACGATGACGTCCGGGCGGTGCGTGGCGATGATCTCGCGCAGCCGGGGCTCGCAGTACTTGGCCCCGTCGATGAGCGCCTGATAGGTCGGCTGGATGAACGTTGCCAGCTGTTCGATGGTCGGCTTGCGGAACTCGGGTGCGGTCTCGGCGATGAAGTCGCTCCAGAACTTTCCCGCATCGGCCTCGCCGGCATCGTCGGCTGGTTCGGCCAGGTCGACGAGCTCCTCGACGAAGCCGAACGGCTCGAGCTTGCCCGCCCACGAGCTCTCGGCCGCGAACACGATGGTATGACCGCGATCGCGCAGGATGGCTGCCAGCCCGATGCATTGATTCGTCGGCCCGTACGCCGACTCCGGCCAGAACATGATCGTCAGTGGCATCGGCGGGGTTCCTCCAAGGTCGGGCGGGGCGCATCACGGGCCGATGTGGACGATACTGCGCCTCGGCCCTGCTTAGTGGCCGCCGTGGGAGCCCATGTCCATCCCTGGATCCATCCCCGGCATCGACATCGGGCTCGACACCTCGTTGGGGCCGAGCACCAGGAACTGGCCCATCATGCCCTGATCCTCGTGGTGCAGCAGGTGGCAGTGGTACATGTACGGGTAGGTCGGATCGGTGTAGTCGGCGAAGCGCATGGCGAGGGTGTACGTGCGACCCGGTTCGGCGTACACGGTGTTCTTCCACCCGGACAGCTGCGCCGGCGGCGGGTTCCCGTCGACCCCGATGACCTGGAACTGGACGTCGTGGACGTGAAAGTTGTGCGGCCAGTCGTGAGTGTTGCGGACCGCCCAGACCTCGTGGAGTCGACCGGCACGGTGAGATCGATGCGGTTCATGTCCATGCGTTGACCGTTGATCATGTACCAGTGCAAATCGAAGGTCCGGGTGGCAGGAGTGCCGCGCGCGACCAAAGGAGTGATGCTGGCCAGCGTGTCCGGAATGGGCGGTGCCGCAGTCAGTTCGGGTTCGGCCCGAAGCGTAAGGATGTCGAAGGTGTCGTCGAAGCCGAACCGCGCGGGGTCATCGAGGCCGTCTCGGGGTTCGATGGGAAGGGAGCGCAGCTTGGTAGCCTCGCCCGGCGCGAGCGCGACGACGATCTCAGCGCGCTCCGCGGGGCTCAGCTGTATGCGGCGCAGCGGCACTGGGCTCCTGAGCAATCCGCCGTCGGTGGCACCATCCGCCGGGGATGCGTCGGCGTCGGTGGAACTGACACCGCGCGAAGCCGAGGTCCTGAACCTGGTCGGCGAAGGCTACGGCAATCAGGAGATCAGCGACCAACTGCACCTCGGCATGACCACGGTGAAGAAGCACATTGCGACCCTGATGGACAAGACTGGTTGCGACAACCGGGTGCGCCTCGCGGTGTTCGCCGTCCGATCCGCGTCGTAGACATGGCGATCCGCGGACTTCGTCGCGGCTAAAACCTGGGTTCCGCGGCGATGCGGATGACCGGTCGGGAGTCCATGTCCGTCAGGGGTTTGAGTGTAGTGGTCGGCGGAGTTACGGGCTGGCCGGCCTGTGGGCAAATGGTCTACGGCTGCGAAGCATTCGTCCACCTGGCGACTGACGGATAAGCCGCACAACGAGTAAACACGCTGTGAGACAGCTGTTCTCGCCGCGCCCTAGGCGCACCGTCGTCCGCGTAGGCTGGACGGAATCGGCCAATGGCGAATCCCGCCGATATCCGAAGGAGCTTCTGGTGCCGCAGACCGGACGATGGACCGGCGACCCGGTATGGCTCGCCGACGTGCTACGTGCGGAGGGCGTCACGCTCGTCGAGTACCCCGGCTGGCGCGATCGCGGCCACGGCGACTTCAAGGACATTCGCGGCGTGATGGTGCATCACACCGGGTCCGACACCGCCACCGCCGCCTCGATCGCCAACGGGCGGCCAGACCTCGCAGGCCCGTTGGCGCAGCTACACATCGCGCGGGACGGCACCGTCACCGTCATCGCGGCCGGAGTCGCGTGGCACGCAGGCGTCGGCATGTACCCGTGGTTGCCGACCAACATGGGCAACTGGCACATGATCGGCATCGAGTGCGCCAACACCGGGACCAGTCCGTCGGCGCCACACCGACAGAACTGGCCAGACGCCCAGTACGACGCATTGGTCCGGTGCTGCGCGGCGATCAACCGCCGCCTCGCGCAAACCTCCAGCCGCACCATCGGGCACAAGGAGTACTCCGGTCGCGCACAAGGCAAGTGGGACCCTGGCGCCATCGACATGGACATCCTGCGCCGCGACATCCAGGCCCGCATCGGCGCGATCACCGATCCGGCACCCACGCCGAGACCGCCCGCCCCGATCGGCGAGTACGCCGACATCCTGCTGTTCTCCGGCTCCACCGGTCCAGAGGTCGCCGAGCTGCAACACCGGCTCAAGGAGGCCTACCCGCTGTACGCAGGGGACCTCGTCGTCGACGGCGAGTTCGGCCCGGCAACCGAGGCCGCGGTCAGGGAGTTCCAGCGACGTACGTCCGGCCTGAAGGTCGACGGCATCGTCGGGCCCGCCACTGCCGCGGCCATGAGGCTGAAGGTGGTGTCCCACGAGCAGTCATTCGCCGGCGTGGATTAGTGGCGTGCGTCGGAATCAGTGCGAAACGGTGCCGTGCCCGGCATGGCGACGACCGCGACGACCGTCGCTACGGCCACGATCAGTACGCCGGTGAACACCGCAGCCGCGCCCGATTGGATGGCTGCCGAACCGACGGACTGGATGTCACCGGGGCCGAAGATCGAGTTCGCGATTGCACCGAAGATGGCGACGCCGACGGCACTACCCAGTGAACGGGCGAACATGTTGTTGCCCGTCACGACGCCGCGTTCGTTCCAGTCGACGCTGGACTGTGCGGCGATCAGCGTGGGCACCGCGAGCAGTCCCATGCCGGCGCCGATCACGAAGCACACCACCGCTGCGACGGCGACGTTCGGCCGGTGTGCGGTGGCCATGAGCACCGACGCACCAGTGGTCACCAGCGCGGCGCCTACCAGCGAGGTCCTCTTGAACCCCCAGCGCAGATAGAGCTTGCCAGCCATTGCTGCCGCGGCCGGCCAGCCGATGGTCAGTGCGGCCAGTGCAAGACCCGCGACGATGGGCCGGACGTGCAGTGAGCCTTCGAGGTAGGTGGGCACGTAGGAGGTCAGCCCCATCAGGATGGCGCCGACCCCCAACGCCACGATGGTGGTCGCGCACAGCAGCCGACGGGAAAACACCCACAGGGGCAGGATCGGTTCGGCCGCGCGTCGTTCCACGAAGACGAAGATGGTCAACAGCACCACGCCCGCCGTGAACGCGCCGATGCTCGGCGCGGAGCCCCACGCCCAGGACTGGCCGCCGCCGAGCACGGCCAGCACCAGCGACGTGAGCGCCAACGCCAACAGCAGCGCGCCGAGGGCATCGACGTTCCGATGCCGGTGGGCGACCGTCTCGTGGAAGTGCCGATTGAACATCCACGCCGCCAGCAGGCATAGCGGGATGTTGATGAGGAACACGCCACGCCAGATCCCCAGCTGTGAGAACACGCCGCCGAGCAGCGGCCCGACGACCGACGAAACGGCCCACACGCTGGCCAGGTAGCCCTGCACTCTGGCGCGTTCGGTCACCGTGTAGATGTCCCCGACTATCGTCATCGCCGTGGGTTGAACCGCACCGGCGCCGAGGCCCTGTATCGCCCGAAACACGATCAGCGCAAGCATGTTCCACGCCGCAGCGCACAGGATCGAGCCCACGAGGAACAGGGCGATTCCCAGCAGCAGGATCGGTTTGCGGCCGACGACGTCGGAGAGCTTCGCGTAGATCGGCGTGGTCACCGCTTGTCCCAGAAGGTACGCGGAGAACAACCACGGGAACTGGTGGAAGCCGCCCAACTCGCCGACGATGGACGGGATGGCAGTCGCCAGCACCGTCGAATCGATGGCGACCAGCCCGGTGCTCAGCATGACCGAGATGAGGACCGGTCCGCGCTCCGAGCGGAACCCGACTGCGGCCGTTGTCGTGGAACTCACTGTTTTGGCGCGTCGATGCCAGGCACCGGTCCGCCTGGGGCGAGCGAAGCGACGGGGAGGTGGACGAGTGGGGCGAGCGAAGCGACGGGGGGTACTAGCTGTTCGATGCTGGCCACCAGTGCATCTGGTGTCGACAGCTCGTAATCCTGGCCGTTGATGCGCACCGTGGGCGTGTGCTCGACGTTGGTCGCGGCGGCCATGCCAGAAACCATCCCGGTATAGGTGTCGGCGTTGATGCAATCGGCGGTGGCGTCACCGGCGCCGGCCTGGCGTGCGAGGTCGATCAGCGCGGCGTTGTCGGGAAAGCTCTCGGCGGGCTGGTGGGCGTAGAGCGCGGTCTTGAAGCGCCGGAAGGCGTCGATGTACTCGTCGGCCACACAGTAGGCGGCGGCGCCTGCGCGCGACGAGTAGTCCCGGTTCGGTCGGTCGAGGATGGCGACCATGTGGTAATCGGCCGCGACCGCGCCGGTGTCGATGAGCTTGTCGACGGTCGTGCCGAAGGTGTGCTCGAATTTGCGGCAGTACGG
>JAOPVF010000198.1 GCA_025963195.1 Mycobacterium sp.
ACCGGGTTGAACGGGTAGTCCAGCGAACCCATCGGGGTCGACTTGGTCACCTTGCCGACCTCGGAGGTCGGCGAGTACTGCCCCTTGGTGAGCCCGTAGATGCGGTTGTTGAACAGCAGGATCGTCAAGTTCACGTTGCGGCGCAGCGCGTGGATCAAGTGGTTGCCGCCGATCGACAGCGCGTCGCCGTCACCGGTGACGACCCACACCGAGAGGTCCTCGCGGGCCAGCGCCAGACCGGTCGCGATGGTCGGGGCGCGGCCGTGAATGGAGTGCACGCCGTAGGTCTCGAGGTAGTACGGGAAGCGACTCGAGCAGCCGATGCCGCTGACGAACACCATGTTCTCGCGACGCAGCCCCAATTCCGGAAGGAAGTTGCGGATGGTGTTGAGGATGACGTAGTCACCGCAACCGGGGCACCAGCGCACTTCCTGGTCGCTGGTGAAGTCCTTGGCCTTCTGCGGCTGGTCGGTCGTCGGCACCGCACTGGTCTTGGTCAGGCCAGTCGAGGTCAGTCCGAGATCGGACCCGATCAACTGAGCCGATGCGCGATCCGCTTCGCTTCTCGCTACCGTCATTCGTCCACTCCCACGCCAGTATCCACGGTGGCCGCTGCCAGCCGTGCGAACTTGGCCTTGTCAGTTTCCTTCTCTGCCAGTGTTCCGTCCAGCGCCGCATCGATGATGCCCTCGACTTCGTCGGCGAGGAATGCCATGCCCTCGACCTTCGTCACCGACT
This sequence comes from Mycobacterium sp., assembly GCA_025963195.1. GTDB lineage: Bacteria > Actinomycetota > Actinomycetes > Mycobacteriales > Mycobacteriaceae > Mycobacterium. The sequence continues at coordinate 739 of JAOPVF010000198.1, forward strand.
GGATGTCGACCAGGTACTTGCCGCGCAGCAGCAGAGCCAGCTGGCCAAGGTTCATCTCTGGCAGTACCACGTTGGAGTAGCGCTTAAGCACTTCGCCCAGGTTCGCGGGGAACGGATTGAGGTAGCGAATGTGCGCGTGTGCGACCTTGAAGCCCTTGCGACGGGCGCGCCTGCACGCCTCGCCGATCGGGCCATATGAACTCCCCCAGCCGACCAGCAGAAGTTCGGCGTCGCCGGTCGGATCGTCGACCTGGAGGTCGGGCACCGTGATGCCGTCGATCTTGGCCTGCCGCAGCCGCACCATCAGGTCGTGGTTCTTCGGCTCGTACGAGATGTTTCCCGAGCCGTTCGCCTTCTCCAGGCCGCCGATGCGGTGCTCGAGGCCCGGAGTGCCGGGGACTGCGAACTGGCGCGCCAGCGTCTGTGGGTCGCGGGCGTACGGCTCGAACGGCTCGTCGGGCTTGGCGAACGTGTGCGAGATCGGCTCATAGGTGGTGATGTCGGGAATGCGCCACGGTTCGGAGCCATTGGCGATCGCGCCGTCCGACAGCAGGATCACGGGGGTGCGGTAGGTCAGCGCGATGCGCGCGGCCTCCACGGCGACGTCAAAGCAGTCCGAGGGGGTCGCCGGAGCGATCACGGCGACCGGTGATTCACCATTGCGGCCGTACAGCACCTGCAGGAGATCGGCCTGCTCGGTCTTGGTGGGCAGACCGGTCGACGGGCCGCCTCGCTGCACGTCGACGACGACCAGGGGGAGCTCCATCATCACGCCGAGCCCGATGGCCTCGGCCTTGAGCGCGATGCCGGGGCCGGAGGTGCTGGTCACGCCGAGCGCCCCGCCGTAGGACGCTCCCAGTGCCGCGCCAACGCCTGCGATCTCATCCTCGGCCTGGAACGTCAGCACGTTGAAGTGCTTGTACTTGGAGAGCTCGTGCAGGATGTCGGACGCGGGCGTGATCGGGTAGGTGCCGAGCACGACCTGGGTGTTGGCCAGCTGGCCCGCCGTCACCAGTCCGTAGGCCAGTGCCGTGTTTCCGGAGATCTGGCGGTACTCACCGGACTTCAGTTTCGCCGGCGCCACCTCGTAGGTGACGGCGAACGCCTCGGTGGTCTCGCCGTAGTTCCACCCGGCCTTGAGCGCCAGCACGTTGGCTTCGGCGATCTCCGGCTTGCGGGCGAACTTCTCGCGGATGAACGCCTCGCTGGCCTCGAGCTCACGGCCGTACATCCACGAGAGCAGGCCAAGCGCGAACATGTTCTTGGCGCGCTGGCCGTCCTTCTTGGTCGCGCCGATGGCTTCGACGGCACCCAACGTCAGCGTGGTCATCGCCACGGCTTGAACGACGTAATCGGAGAGCTCGTCGCTCTCCAGCGGGTTGGCCTCGTAGCCGACCTTGGCCAGGTTGCGCTTGGTGAACTCGTCGGCGTTCGCGATGATCAGGCCGCCGCGCGGCAGATCCTCGACGTTGGCCTTCAGCGCGGCGGGGTTCATCGCGACGAGCACGTCGGGCCGGTCACCTGCGGTGAGGATGTCGTAGTCCGCGATCTGGATCTGGAACGAGGAGACACCGGGGAGCGTGCCCTGTGGCGCACGGATCTCGGCGGGGTAATTCGGTTGCGTCGCAAGGTCGTTGCCGAACAGTGCGGCTTCGGAGGTGAACCGGTCACCAGTCAGCTGCATGCCGTCGCCGGAGTCACCGGCAAAGCGGATGACGACCTTTTCGAGCTTCTGACGCGGGGAGGTAACGTTGCCGTTTTGGCCCACGACCCCTGCCTTTCAAGCTTGTCCGGCTGCGCCATCGCGAGTCGCAAACCGAGCCTGTCGTGGCACGATGCGCCGTCGGTATGACGTCCACCAAGTTTTGTCTGTCACTGGCAGTACCGATTATTGCACTTCTCTTAGGCAGGCCCCGACGGGACGCGCCGGTTACCTGCCGATGAAGCTATGTGAAGTTCCCAGGTCAACCGCATGAACCCCAACCATGGAGTAGTCGAATTGTGGTCTTCGTCACTTTTCGAGAAGGTCGTTCTCTAAGGAATCGGTTACCGACGAGTAGCCCGAGCCGATAGAACTTGACACGTGTCGAGTTGCTGGCGGTCCAACCTGCGGCTACACCATTTCGTGGGAGCCGGCCTTCAGTCGCCTGTCGAGTTCACGGGCAACGAGTTCGCTCGCCAGTTCCACGGCCCTTCGCGGGTCGGCGCCGGCGGCGCGATTGGCTACGTAGCACGACGTGAACATGTCGCCGGCGCCCGTCGTCTGCACACCCTCGACGCGCCATGCGGCGGGCACGCGGACGACGGTGTCGTCGGTGTAGATGTCACATCCCTCGGATCCGTAGGTGACGAGGATCTCCGGAACGCCCAGTCGCTTGGCCGTCGATTCGTCGAACGGTCCGTCGGCAACGATGACCGCCTCGTCCTCGGCGAGCTTGAGGACGCTGAGATGGCGGAGCAGTTCGGGCGGATAGTGGCGGTCCACGACCAGGGGCCCCAGCCGATCGGCGCGGACCAGGCCTTGGCCGTCGTAGGCGACACGATGCCCTCGCTCTGCGAGCAGGGCCAAGGTGCTTGCCGGGAAGTCCGTGCGCAGCAGCGGTGCAAGGTGCACCCACGTCGTATCGGGATCTGCGGCTTCGATCTCCGACCTGCCCCATACCGGGCCGATCGCGTCCACCGACATCTGGCGGTGATCCACGTCCTCGTAGTCGAGGCGGAAGGCGCTCGTCCGATCGGCAGGCAGGATCCGGACGATCGAGCCGAAGTCGTCGAGCAGGGAGTCGAACAGCGCATGGTCCGCTTCGGCCGCCAGCGCCACGATGTGGCCGTGTCCGGCCGCGGCCTGCAGGGCCACTCCGGAGAACGAGGCGCAGCCGCCGGGACTTTTCGGCGCGCCGTTGATGACGTCAATCGCCAAGTTACCGAGCACGGTGACGCCAGGGGCGAGCTTGACGTGCTGTCTCGGCACCGATCGGTCTCCTGGGTCTCCGTCGGCGCTCCCGTCGTCGCCATTGGGGCGAAATGTTAGTCCCGTTTCCCGACAATCGACGATTCACACGCTCACCCGTCGGCGACTCGGCACGATCTACAGGCGTGCCGATGGCTGTTTCGGCGGCTGCGCGAACGGGCTGGCCTTGATCACCGGCAGGGGGAAGCTGTGGTCGGTTTCCGTCGCATCGGGGCTGTCGTACAGGCCGACGGTGTAAACGCCGGCGGACTGCACCGTCATTGCCAGGTGGTGGACGAAGACGCGGAACTTGACTGGTACGCCCGGGTTGTCGGGCCAGTGCCACGCGCACTCGAAGGCGGCGAGTCGTTCACCCTTTGCCTATGTCGCGACGACGTAGAGGCGGGGGTCGTAGTCGGTGCCCCCCTTGGTGTACACGGCGAGCACCAACGGCACGGTGATCTGCGCGGGGAAGCTGGTCACGTGGGCACTGGTCATCGGGAAGCCGTCCGTCGCGACGCCCCCGGATTCCTCAAGTACTGCCTTCAATGACGGCGCGAACGCTATGACCTGCATGGTTTCCCCCTTGAACCTCGAGAGTCCGGGATTCAATGCCGACCTTAGCCAGCTACGGCTAGCTCGGGAGGTTGTACGGCGTGATGACCTGGATCGGGACGGGCCGCACGGGCTCGGCAGGCAGCGCGCCGCGTTCCTGCAGGAGAAGCCGCAGCGCGAGCCGGGCGTCGGCGCGCAGGTCGTTGTGCAGCACCACCGAGATCCGGCCGTCCCGAAGCAACCGTCGGTTGTCGGCGTCGAGATCGTGCGCGATGAAGACTTTGCAGCGGCGTCCCAATCGCTCGAACGCCGCGACGGTGGCGGTGTTGCCGCCGCCGACCGAGTAGACCGCCTCCACGCCCGGATTCCGGTCGAGCGCGTCGAGCACCAGCCGTTCGTTGGTCGCGTCGATGCCGTCGCTCTCGCTGACCTCGACGATGCCGCGCCCCGATCCCCGCAGTGCCGACCGGAATCCGACCTCGCGCTCGCCCTCGCCGCGGAACACCGTGCGGCTGAGCGTGATCAGCACGTCCGACGGTGCCGAGCCAAGCCACTGGTCCACCAGATAGGCCGCGGTGACGCCCGCGCCGTGGTTGTCGATGCCGACGTACCCGCAACGCGAACTGGTCGGCACGTCGGTCGCGTAGGTCACCACGGGCACGCCCGACGCGACCAGCCGGTCGACGGCCTCGACCACCTCGGGTTCGTCCTGCGCCTTGAGTACGACGCCGTGGCTGCCGCCAAGGCGCCCGAGGGCATCCACCATCTGGGCGCTGGACCCCGACTCCCAGAGGTGGAAGCGGGCGCGCAGCATGGCTGGCGCGAATGCGGGCAGCTCGGCCTCGACCGCCGCCCTGAACGCGTCGGAGAACCGCTGGGGCGTCTGCATCACCACGTCGATCAGGTAGCGGCGGCCGTTGAGCCGCAGTTGTGCGCGCTGCTTGTCCAGGTCGGCGATTGCCTGCGCGACCTCGGCGCGGGTGTTCTCCCTGACGCCGGGGCGGTCGTTGAGGACGCGGTCGACGGTCGCCTCGCTGAGGCCGGACTGCTGGGCGATCTCACGGACCTTGTACCGGTGCGGCACGGCTGTCCCCTCCCTCGCGATTCGTGCACGCGTAGTCGCGGTGAGCGCGACCCAGTGTGCACGAATCACAGGGTGTGTGAGGGTTTTTTGATGGCTTTCTGGTGTTGATTGCGGTACGCGTCACAACAACACTAGAGCTCATGGCAACAGTGACCACTTCGAGCCGCGCGTGGATCGAGGACGCGGACTGCGACCTCGACGACTTCCGCGCGCTCGTGTCCCAGGACACCGACGTGAACGACTTCCCCTTGGCGCACGACGTCCGCAAGGGGGTGCTGGTCTACTCCGCCGAGACGGTGGCACGCGCCGACCGTCACGTCCTGCAGACCGAGTTGATCCACGCCCTCGCCGACGGTCCTGGCGTCGTGGTGTTCGACGGCGCCGTCGATCCGGCAGTCGTCGACCGCGCGAGCGAGGCGTTCACCGCGCTCATCGCCGCCCAGCGCGCCGAGGGCACCGCCGCTGGCGACCACTTCGGCAAAGCCGGCGTCAACGACCGAATCTGGAACGCCGCGCAGAAACTCGCGCTGCACGCACCCGACGTCTTCGCCGAGTACTACGCCTCCGATGCCATCGCCCTGGTGTCGCAGGCCTGGCTCGGCCCGCGGTACCAGGTGACCTCGCAGGTCAACGTCGTCAATCCCGGTGGCGCAGCCCAAGTTCCGCATCGCGACTACCACCTCGGGTTCGTGAACGTCGACCAGCTGGCGGCATATCCCGCGCACATGCACCGCATGTCGCCCGCCCTCACGCTGCAGGGGGCGGTCGCGCACTGCGACATGCCGCTGCAGAGCGGGCCGACGATGCTGCTGCCACACTCCCAGAAGTTCGTCGGCGGCTACGTCGCGTTCTACCGCCAGGACTTCATCGACTACTTCGCGACCCACCAGGTGCAGGTACCGCTGCGCAAGGGCGACGCCGTGTTCTTCAACCCGGCGCTGATGCACGGGGCGGGTGCCAACTCGTCGACCGACATCTCGCGGATGGCCAACCTGCTGCAGATCTCGTCGCCGTTCGGGCGCGCCATGGAGACGCTCGACCGCACCGCGATGGTGCGCGCCATCTACCCCGCGCTGCTGGCGATGAAGGCCGCAGGACGCTCGGAGGGCGAGCTTCGCAACGCGGTCAACGCGACCGCGGAGGGCTACCCCTTCCCCACCAACCTCGACAGTGATCAGCCGATCGGCAGCCTGGCACCACCCAGCCAGGTCGACACCGTGCTGGCCGCACTGGCCGACGACCTCACCCCCGCAGCACTCGACATCGCACTCAGCGAGCAGAACGAACGGAGAATGCCATGACCACCCTCGGTGTAATCGGGCTTGGCCGCATCGGCGCCTTCCACACTGAAACCCTCAGTGGGATCGACGGTCTCGACGGGTTGGTGATCACCGACGAGCGCACCGACGTCGCCCATGCGGTGGCCACCAAGTACGGCGTCGAGGCAGTCGACACGGTGGAGGAGCTGTTGTCCTCTGGCGTGGACGGGATCGTCGTCGCGGCCGCGACGCCTGCACACGCGGCGTTGACGCTGGCCGCCGTCGAGCGCGGCATCCCGACGTTCTGCGAGAAGCCGATCGCGTCCACCGCCGTCGAGAGCGCGCGAGTCGCCGAGGTGATCGCGAAGTCGGGTGTACCCGTACAGGTCGGCTACCAGCGCCGGTACGACGCCGCGTTCGCCGCGGCCAAGCGCGCCGTCGACGACGGGGCACTGGGCACCCTGCACACGGTGCGCAGCACCACGATGGACCCCGCTCCCCCGCCGATGGAGTACATCAAGACCTCGGGCGGCATCTTCCGCGATTGCGCCGTGCACGACTTCGACGTGCTCAACTGGATCACGGGCCAGCGCGCCGTCGAGGTGTACGCCACAGGCACCGTCCAGGGTGATCCCCTCTTCGCGGAGTACGCCGACGTCGACACCGCTGCCGTGGTCGTGACGTTCGACGGCGGCGCCATGGGCATCGTCTCCGCCGCCCGGTACAACGCCCGCGGCTATGACTGCCGCCTCGAGGTGCACGGGTTCGACGACAGCGTCGTGGCCGGCTGGGACCAGGGCGTGCCACTGCGAAACGTGGATCCGCTCAATGACTTTCCCGCGGGGCCAGCGCACCACTTCTTCATGGACCGCTTCACCGCGGCATTCCGCGCCGAACTGGCCGAGTTCGTCGAGGTCGCACGGGGCGGCCCGATCCGCGGGGCCACGGTGGCCGACGCGGTCGAGGTGGCCTGGCTCGCCGAGGCCGCCGCTGAGTCGCTGCGCAGGCACGCACCGGTCACGATCGCCGAGGTGCGCAACTCGTGATCAAGATTGCCGGGGCGCCGATCTCCTGGGGCGTCTGCGAGGTGCCTGGTTGGGGTTACCAGTTGACCGCCGACCGGGTGCTGACCGAGATGCGCGGATCGGGCCTGACCGCAACCGAACTCGGACCGGAGGGCTTCCTGCCGACCGACACCGACGAGTTGAAGTCCGTGCTGCGGACGCATGACCTGGCGTGCGTCGGCGGCTTCGTGCCGGTCGTGTTGTTCGACGACGGTCGTGATCCCGCCGTCGACCTCGCAGGGCCGCTGGAGTCACTGGTCGCCGCCGGGGCGGACGTCGTGGTGCTCGCCGCTGCGACCGGATCCGACGGCTACGACTCGCGTCCGGTCCTCGACGACGCGCAGTGGGCGACGCTGCTCGCCAACCTGGACCGGCTGGCGACGATCGTCGCCGAACGCGGCCTGCTCGCCGTGCTGCATCCGCACGTCGGCACCATGGTGGAGACCCGCGTGGACGTGGACCGGGTGCTGGCGGGGTCGTCCATCCCGCTGTGCCTCGACACCGGCCACCTGCTGATCGGCGGCACCGATCCGCTGGAGTTGGCCAAGGCCGTTCCGAATCGCATTGCGCACACCCACCTCAAGGACGTCGACGCCGCGCTGGCCGCCAAGGTGCAGTCGGGCGAGCTGACCTACACCGACTCCGTCCGGGCAGGGAAGTACACCCCGCTCGGCTCCGGTGACGTCGACATCGCGGGCATCGTCTCGGTGTTGCGCGACAACGGCTTCGACGGCTGGTTCGTACTCGAACAGGACACCATCCTGGACGGCGAGCCTGCCGATGAGGGCCCGGTGCGCGACGTGCTGGCCAGCGTCGCGTTTCTGGAGGCCGTCGCGGGATGAGCTTGCGCATCGGGGTGCTCGGCGCTTCCCGGATCGCCGAGTCGGCGATCGTCGGGCCCGCGGCCGAACTCGGCCACCGACTGGTCGCGGTGGCGGCTCGCGATCAATCGCGGGCGGAAACCTTCGCCGAGAAGTACGGCGTGGAACGGGTCGTCGCGTCGTATCAGGACGTGATCGACGACCCCGAGGTGGACGTCGTCTACAACCCGTTGGCGAACTCGCTGCACGCGCCGTGGAACCTCGCCGCGATCGCCGCGGGCAAACCGGTGCTCAGCGAAAAGCCCTTCGCGCGTGACCAATCCGAGGCCCGACGCGTCGCCGACGCCGCAGATGCCACAGGTGTCACCGTGCTGGAGGGCTTCCACTACTACTTCCATCCCGTCACCCAGCGGGCGTTCGGCCTGGCCGCCGACGGCACCCTCGGCGAGATCACCCACGTCGAGGTACGGATGGCGATGCCCGCGCCAGACGACGACGACCCGCGTTGGTCACTCGAGATGGCTGGCGGCGCACTGATGGACCTCGGCTGCTACGGCCTGCACATCATGCGGTCACTCGGCCGGCTGGGCGTGCCTGGCGTCGACGGGCGGCCGTCGATCACCCGCGCGCACGCAGAACAGCGCACTCCCGGGGTGGATGCCTGGTGCGACGTCGAGATCGCATTCCCCGGCGGCGCCACCGGCCTGTCCGCCAATTCGATGGTGGGAGACCACCACTCGCACACGATCCGGATCGTCGGCACGGCTGGGGACGTGCTGGTGCACGACTTCATCACACCGAGCACCGACGACCGCTTGACGATCACCACTCCGGGTGGCATCACCGTCGAGCGTCTTGGCACCCGGCCCTCCTACACCCACCAGTTGGAGGCCTTCGCCGCCCACGTGCAGCAGGGCACGCCACTACCGTTCGGCACCGCCGACGCCGTGGCGAACATGGCGTTCGTGGACGCGGCGTACCGCGCGGCCGGGATGGTGCCCAGATGAGCTTTCAGCTGGCCGTCAGCGCCGAGATGGTGTTCACCGATCTGCCGTTCATCGAGCGGGTGCGTCGCATCCACGACCTCGGCTTCGCGGTCGAGATCTGGAGCTGGGACGACAAGGACCTGGCAGCGCTGCGGGCCACGGGCGCGACCTTCACCTCGATGACCGGGTACCTGCACGGTGATCTGATCGATCCCCAGACCGCGGACGAGGTGGTGCGTACCGCCGAGCTGTCCATCAAGGCTGCCGAAACCCTTGGTGTCACGCGGTTGAACCTGCATACCGCCGAGTTGGTCGACGGCAATGCCGCGCGGCCACGGCAACGCGCCACCGGCCCGATGTGGCTCACCGCGATGCGCACGCTCGACCGTCTGGGCGAGCTCGGCGCAGCCAACGGCGTCACGTTCTGCGTCGAGAACCTCAACACCATCGTCGATCACCCTGGCGTACCGCTGGCGCGGGCCAAGGACACCCTTGCCCTGATCGAGGCCGTCGCCCATCCGAACGTCAAGATGATGCTCGACCTCTA
>JAOPVF010000218.1 GCA_025963195.1 Mycobacterium sp.
GGCTGATGGACCTCGTCGAATCGCTGGCGCAGGCGACACCGTCGCTGCGGGTCGCCGACCACGACGGTTGGGTGGAATTGAGGCACGCCGTCGAGACGGCGGAACGCAAGAGCCAACTGCGCCGCGCCGAAGACCCGGTCGACGCCGTCATCTGCGCGTACGTCGCGCTGTTCGCCACTCGCCGACCCGAGGACGTCACGACCTACGGTGACGCCGAGACGGGCGCCACGATCACGCCGACGCTGCCGTCCGACCTGACGCCAGCGCCCCCGGAGAACACGCCAGGCGCGGTGCGCGACGCCATCGCGCAGTTCGCGGATCGGCGCGCTGCGCTGGTCGGCGCGACGGAGAGGTATCTCGCCCTGGTCACCACCCTGCTCGACGACGCGGGCATCAACTACCTCAGCGTCACGGCGCGCACCAAGAGCGTGGCGTCGTTCGCCGAGAAGGCCGACCGCAGCGTCGACGGCCAGCGCCTCTACACCGACCCGCTGGCGGAGATCACCGATCAGGTTGGGCTGCGGGTGATCACGTTCCTGCGCGACGACGTCACGACGGTGGCCAATGTGCTTGCCGAGGAAGTGCAGCTGCTCGACGACCGGGACATGGGCCAGGAGACCGCCAGGGAGGGCAGGTGGGGCTACGCGAGCAGACACCTGCTGATCGCGGTCGAAGGCGAGCAGCAACCCGCGTCCATCCAGGTCCGCACGGTCCTGCAGCACGCGTGGGCCGAGTTCGAACACGACATCCGCTACAAGGGCTCGATCCCCGAGGAGGATGCTCCCGACTTGGACCGGCGCTTCACGCTCGCGGCCGGCCTGCTCGAGCTGGCGGACCGGGAGTTCTCCGCGATCCGCGAACGGCTGAAGTCCTCGCCGCCCGCGCAGCGGTCCGAACAGTCCGGCGACCCGCGCATCGGCACCCCGGTTCTTGCCACGTATCTTGGCAATCGCTTCCCGGACGCGGGCTGGTCGCGCACCGAGCACTACGCGTGGATCTCGGGGCTCCTCCTCGAACTCGGCGTCGACTCGCTCGACGAACTCGACGACGTGCTCGACACCGTCGACACCGACGCGGTCAACCTGGCCATGGGCTATCGCTATCCGGCGGGTGCCGTGCGCCGCCTCGATGATGCCCTTCTGGCGAAGTTCGGCCAGCGCTACGTCAAGCTGCACGGGAACTCGGACCGGGTGTCGATGTTGGAGAGCCGGCTCGAGAAGCTCTAGTCCGGCGGGGCACCGAGACCCCGTGGGTCCCTGATGCCTGCGTCGTGGATGCCGAGCTGGCGGTTGATCAGCATGGTGATGAAGAACAGCACGATGCCGATGCCGACCAGGATCAGCGCCAGTACGTACTGCTGCGCGGGCCGCCCGGACAGTGGCGTCACCAGGTACAGCGAGGCCAGGAACCCGATGACCGGCAGCGCGGTCGGCGTCTTGAAGTGGCCACCCGCCTCACGCACGTCGCGGCGCAGCACCAACACCGCGACGTTGACCATCGCGAACACAGCCAGCAGCAACAGCGCGGTGGTGCCGCCGAGCACCGAGATCGCCTTGCTGTTCGCGAACGCGGTGACGTAGAGGATCAGGCCGAAGGCGATGACAGTGGTGAAGACGATCGCGACCCAGGGCGTGCGGCGGCTGGGTTCCACGGTGCCAAGCACTGGCGGCAGGACGCGCTGCTTGGCCATCCCGTAGATCAGCCTGCTGGCCATCAGCATGTTGATCAACGCGGTGTTGGCCACCGCGAACATCGAGATGAACGGCAGGATGTCCTCGATCGGCAGGCCAGGCGCCCCGGCCTTGACGACCTCGATCAGTGGGGTTTCGCTCTCCTGCAGGACGCCGACCGGTACCAGCGCCACCGCGACGATCGCCACGATCACGTAGACCATCCCTGCGATCGACAGCCCCGTCAGCAGCACCTTCGGGAAGATCCGGACCGGATCCTTGGTCTCCTCGGCCATATTCACCGAGTCCTCGAATCCGACCATGGCGAAGAACGCCAGCGACGTCGCGGTGGTGATGGCAAGGAACACGCCCTTGTCCGCCGCGGTGTCGAAGGCCACCACCCGGGAGAAGTCGACGTCGGCGGCGCCCCCGGTGAAGGCCCACAAGCCGACCAAGATCACCACCGCAAGCCCGGTGACCTCGACAATGGTCAGTATCACGTTGAGCTTGACGCTCTCGCCTACCCCGCGCAGGTTCACCGCCGCGATCATCACCATGAAAAGCAAAGCCACGGCCACGATTCCAGCCGTACCCAAGCTGAAGTTGAACGCCTCGAAGAAGTTCGACGCGAAGAAGCGCGATGCCGTCGACGCGGACGTGATGCCCGAACACATCACCACGAACGCAACCAGGAACGTCACGAACTGCACGCCGAACGCCTTGTGCGCGTAGAGCGCGGCACCCGCGGCCTGGGGGTACTTCGTGACCAGCTCGAGATAGCTGAACGCGGTGACGGTGGCGATCAGGAACGCCACCAGGAACGGAACCCATGCTGCCCCACCGACTTCGCCGGCGACCTGGCCGGTGAGCGCGTACACACCGGTGCCGAGGATGTCGCCGATGATGAACAGCAGCAGCAGTCCAGGGCCCATCACCCGCTTGAGTGCCGGTTGTTCGTCGACTGTCGCGGCCTCCGTCATCACGTCTCCCTGTCAATCTGCTGTGAGTACCTCCATCATCGAACAGGCGCCGCGGCCACGCCCGTCAATCGCCCAAACCAGACCAATTTCGCGACGTGACGCCCTAGCCGACGGTCAAGGGCAGGCCTGCGTAGTTCTCGGCAAGCCCCATGGCGGCCGCGCGGCTGTTGAGCACCCAACGCAGTTGCGACCGTTGCAGTTCGGCGTCGAACGGGTCGCCGCTGATGTGCAGCATGCTGGTCATCCACCATGAGAAGTGCGTGCATCGCCACACCCTTTGCAGCGCCGCCTCCGAGTAGGCGTCGGCCAACTTCGGGTCGCGCTTCTTGATCAGTGCGGTCAGCGCAGGAGCCAGTAGTGACACATCGGCGATCGCGAGGTTGAGCCCCTTGGCGCCGGTGGGCGGAACGATGTGGGCGGCGTCGCCAGCCAGGAAGAGTTGACCATGGCGCATCGGCGTCTGCACGTAGCTGCGCATCGGCAGCACGCTGCTCTCGGTGATCGGCCCGGACGTCAACGCCCAGTCATCCATCCCCGCGCCGAGCCGCATCGACAGCGCATCCCAAATGCGTTGATCCGTCCACGTATTGACGTCGGTGCCGTTGGGCACCTGAAGGTAGAACCGGGACACCGTGTCCGATCGCATCGAGTGCATGGCGAAGCCGTCGGGATGCCAGGCGTAGATGAGTTCGTCGGTGGACGGGGCGACGTCGACCAGCACGCCCAGCCACGAGTAGGGGTAGGTCTTCTCCCAGACGCGCCTGACCGTTTCGGGTATCGCGGCTCGGCTGGGACCGAACGAGCCATCGCAGCCGGCGATCACGTCGGCTTCGAGGCGCTGCGCGACACCGTCGACACTGAAGGTGACATGCGGCCGGTCGGAGGTGACGTCGTGCAGAGCGACGTCATCGGCGCCGTAGACGATCTGTTGGCCTCCGGCACGGCGGGCGGCGACGAGGTCCCGTTGCACCTCGGTCTGCCCGTACACCCACACGCTGCGGCCGACGAGGTCGACGAAGTCCAGGTGGTGCCGGTCGCCGGGGGTTTGCAGATGGATGCCGCGATGCTCGATACCGTTCTGCGCCAACCGATCACCGAGCCCGACCGAGCGCAACAGCTCCACCGACGCGTGTTCGAGGATGCCTGCCCTGATGCGTGCCAGCACGTAATCCTCGGTGCGGGCTTCGACGATCACTGAGTCGACGCCGTCGGCGGCGAGCAGGTGCGACAGCAACATGCCTGCCGGACCGGCGCCGATGATGGCAACCTTCGTGCGCATGCCCGTCAGTGAACGCGACCACGCGGCGTTCACCCAGTGCGGGCTTCCACTGGCCGGAAGGGCTGACGCCCGTTAGTCGTACGGCGCGAGCACGTCGATGACGTCGACCAGGGTCGCCCGCGCCGTCGCGCGCGGACCGTCACCGACGCCAACCAACGAGGCCACCACGGCACCGTCGACGGCGCACACCAGTGCCGTCATCAACTCCGACTTCACGCACCGGCCGGACCGTTCGACCACCTCGACGACGGCTTCGGTGCGCTGCTTCATGATTTGGCGCTGAACGTCGCGCAGGCTGGGTTGCCGCGCACAGGCGATGTAGCGCTCGTAGCGGGAGATCAACTGCTCGGCGTCCCGCGTGCCCGGCCCCTCGCCGACGAGCAGATCGACGAGAACGTCGGCGGTGGACTCGGCGCCGCGCTTGCGCCGTGAGAGCGCCGCCACGCGGGAGTGCAGTTGCTCCGCCTCGCGCGTGCCGACGTGTTCGACGGCCTTGGCGATCAGGTCGTCGAGCGACGAGAAGTAGTACGTGGTGGATGCCAGCGGGAGGCCCGCGCGGCGCGCGACGGCCCTGTGCCGCACAGCATCGAAGCCACCCTCGCACAGCAGATCGGCGGCTGCACTGACCAGCGCATACCTTCGCCGAACTCCCTTGGGAGTAACCGCTGCCGTCACGGGTTGCACTCTGCCAGCAAGGGCGGCGCGGTTTCGGGCTTTCGGACACCTTTAAGGCTCTCCACAGGAAAGTCGGCCCGCCGCGGGCGGGTTGGTCCGCGATGGCATGATTCCCCGCATGACAGGACAGCTGAGCCGTCGCGCGATTCTGCGTCTCGGTGTCGGCGCCGCGGCAGGTGCGGCCGGTGCCTACGCACTCGGATCCACTTTGCTCGATCCGCCAGTCACCACGCCGCCGGTGTCGATGACGAGTGTCGGTGCGCCACTGGCGCCTCCGCCGCTGCCTGCCGCCCCACCCGCCGAACCGGCACCCACCTACGTGACGGGTTCGTTCGTTTCCGCGGCGCGCGGCGGTGTGCCGACGAACTGGGCGATCGCCAGACCTCCCGGGCAGACGGTGCCACTGCGACCGCTGATCGCGTTGCACGGCAAGGGCCAGGACGCGGCAGGGGTGATGGCCGGCGGCGTCGAACAGGGTCTGGCCGGTGCCGTCGCGGCGGGCCTCCCTCCGTTCGCAGTGGTGGCCGTCGACGGCGGCGGCGGCTACTGGCACGGACGGGCGTCGGGTGAGAACTCCGGTGCGATGGTGCTCGACGAACTGATCCCGATGCTGGCCGGACAGGGCCTGGACACGTCGCGGGTCGGGTTCATGGGCTGGTCGATGGGCGGCTACGGGGCGCTGCTGCTCGGCGCGCGGCTCGGACCTGCCCGTACGTCGGCGATCTGCGCGGTCAGCCCGGCGCTGTGGACGTCATCGGGCGCAACGGCTCCTGGTGCGTTCGATGGCGCCGACGACTATGCCGCCAACAGCGTGTGGGGGCTGCCTGCGCTGGCGTCGATCCCGATCCGGATCGATTGCGGCAACAGCGATCCGTTCTACTCCGCGACCAAGCAATACATCGCCCAGCTGCCCAACCCGCCCGCGGGCGGCTTCTCGCCGGGTGGGCACGACGGTGCGTTCTGGAGCTCGCAGCAGCCCGCCGAGATCGCCTGGCTGGCACCGCTTCTGGTCGCCTGACCGGACACGACGCCTAAAGGGCGATCCTGCCCTCGGCCGCGGCCAACCCGATGTCGGTACGGAAGTGGCTGCCCGGCAAGCGGATCGACCCGATCAGCGAGTAAGCCGCGTCGCGGGCAGCGACCAGATCGGGGCCGGTGCCCACCACCGACAGCACGCGTCCGCCCGATGACACCACAGCACCGTCGTCACGACGCTTGGTGCCTGCGTGCAGCACGCCGTTGGCCTCCGAGCCGGCGATGACGTCGCCGACGCGTGGCCTGCCCGGGTAGTTCTCGGCGGCCAGCACCACGGCGACCGCGGCGCCGTCGCGCCAGACCAGCGGCGGCTGGGCGTTCAACTCGCCGGTGGCGGCGGCCCGCAGCAGCTGTCCGAGCGGGGTTTCCAGCAGCGCAAGCACGGCTTGCGTCTCGGGATCGCCGAACCGGCAGTTGAACTCGATCACAGATGGGCCGGTCGACGTGATCGCCAACCCCGCATAGAGCAGACCGGAGAACGAGCAGTCACGGTTGACGAGTTCGGCCGCAACGGGTTTGACGATGTCGTCGACGATGGCCGTGACCACGTCGTCGGGCAGCCACGACAACGGCGAGTATGCGCCCATGCCTCCCGTGTTGGGACCGGTGTCGCCGGCGCCGACCCGCTTGAAGTCCTGGGCGGGCAGCAGCGGGACCACCGTCTCGCCGTCGACCACGCAGAACAGCGACACCTCGGGACCGTCGAGGAACGATTCGAGCAGCACCGGGTGACCGGAGTCGAGAAGGGCCGCGGCGTGGGCCCGTGCGGCGTCGCGATCGTCGGTCACCACGACGCCCTTGCCCGCCGCGAGGCCGTCGTCCTTGACCACCCAGGCCCGGTCGCCAGCCGACGTGCCGAACCGGTCGAGGGCGGCGTCGAGATGCGCAGGGTTGTCGACGATCTCACTGGTCGCCGTGCGCACGCCGGCGGCGGTCATCACGTCCTTGGCGAAGGCCTTCGACCCCTCGATCCGCGCCGCATCCCTGGACGGCCCGAAGCAGGCGATCCCCGCGGCGCTGACGGCGTCGGCCACGCCGAGTACCAACGGCACCTCGGGCCCGATCACCACGAGGTCGGAGCCGAGGCGGCGAGCCAACCCGACGACGGCCTCGCCGGAAGTGATGTCGACGTCGTACTGGTCGGCGATGACCGCGGTGCCCGCATTTCCCGGTGCTACCGCCAGCTCCTCGACCTCGGGGTCTTTGCGCAGCGCCAATAGCAGCGCATGTTCACGGGCTCCGGATCCGATGACGAGGACGCGCACGGTTGCCAACCTTAATGGCACGCCCGGCGGTGGAGTCGCCATGCCGACGTTCGGCCAGGGGCGACCGAAGCGACGGGGAGGGATTGCGGCCATACACTTGACTTGCAGGTGTATGGTCTTATGCAAAAGTGCTCTGGCTCACACGAGGAGGAATCTCATGACGACTGCCGAGACGGGCTGCCCCTTCCTGCCCCCGGGGTATGACTTCGTCGACCCCGACGTCCTGCTCAAGGGCATTCCGGTGACCGAGTTCGCCGAGCTGCGCAAGACCGCGCCGGTCTGGTGGAACGAACAGTCTGAGTCGATCTTCGACGACGGCGGCTACTGGGTGATCAGCCGCCACGAGGACGTCAAGTCCATCTCCAAGAACAGCGAGCTGTGGTCCACCAACCGCAAGGGCGCGGTGATGGTGCTGCCCGACGGTGCCACCAGCGACCAGCTCGAGCTGACCAAGGCGCTGCTGATCAACCACGATGCACCCGAACACACGCGGCTACGCAAGATCGTGTCGCGGTTGTTCACCCCGAGGGCCGTGGGGGCGCTCGAGGAGAAGCTGGCGGTCGCTGCGCGAAACATCGTCGCCGCTGCGGCCGAGAAGGAGAGCGGCGACTTCGTCGGCGACGTCGCCATGAGCCTGCCGCTGATGGCGATCGCCGATCTGCTCGGCGTGCCAGAGGCCGACCGGGAGAAGTTGTTCCACTGGACCAACTCGATCATGAACACCGACGACCCCGACTTCGATGCAGATCCGATGTCCGCCAACGCCGAATTGATGGGCTACGCCTACAACATGGCCGAGGAGCGACGCCGTTGCCCGGCCGACGACATCGTCACCCGGCTCATTCAGGCCGACATCGATGGAGAGTCGATGGACGAGGTCGAGTTCGCGTTCTTCGTGATCCTGCTCGCAGTGGCAGGCAACGAGACGACACGCAACGCCATGACCCACGGCATGAACGCGTTCTTCGACAACCCCGACCAGTGGGAGCTCTTCAAGCGCGAGCGTCCGGCCACCGCCGTCGACGAGATCGTCCGATGGGCCACCCCGGTGCACTGCTTTCAGCGCACCGCGCTGACCGACGTCGAACTGGGTGGGGTGACCATTCGCGAGGGCCAGCGGGCCGGCCTGTTCTACAGCTCGGCCAACTACGACGATGCCGTGTTCGACGATCCGTTCGAATTCAACGTCATGCGGAATCCCAACCCGCACTTGAGCTTCGGCGGCAACGGTGCACATTTCTGCATCGGTGCCAACCTGGCCAGGATGGAGATCAAACTGATCTTCAACGAGCTCGCCAATCAGGTTCCGAGCATCTCCAAACTCGCCGAGCCGCAACGCCTTCGGTCGGGCTGGATCAACGGCGTGAAGAAGCTGCAGGTTGCGTACCACGGCTGATGCCCGGACCCAGCTAGGATCTGCGGGTGCGCACCCACGGCTGGTCGGGATCGGCTCCCGCGACTGACGACGAGGCCATCGCGCGGATTTTGGACGCCGCGGGCAAGGCCATCGACGAGCGTGGCGCCGACTTCAGCATCGCCGACATCGCCCGCACGCTGGGTGTCACGCGCCAGACCGTGTACCGCTACTACCCCAGCACCGACGCACTGCTGGTGGCGGCCGCAGTGCACGCCGCCGCCGACTTCCACGAACGGCTGGCCCAGCACCTGCATGGCATCACCGACCCCGTGGAGGCCGTCGCCGAAGCCATCGCCACGGCGCTGGAATGGCTGCCGA
>JAOPVF010000259.1 GCA_025963195.1 Mycobacterium sp.
GGCTGCGGATCGCCGCCGCCGTCGGCATCAACGGCGACGTCGCCGCCAAGGCACGTGCGCTGGCCGAGCTCGGCGTCGATCTGCTCGTCATCGACACCGCCCACGGCCACCAGCTCAAGATGCTCGATGCCATCAAGTCGGTGGCGTCACTCGGTCTGGGCGTGCCACTGGCGGCGGGCAACGTGGTGTCCGCCGAGGGCACCCGCGACCTGATCACCGCGGGTGCCTCGATCGTGAAGGTGGGCGTCGGCCCCGGCGCGATGTGCACCACCAGGATGATGACGGGAGTCGGGCGGCCGCAGTTCTCCGCGATCGTCGAATGCGCTGCCGCGGCAAGGCAACTCGGCGGTCACGTGTGGGCCGACGGTGGAGTGCGGCATCCGCGTGACGTGGCGCTGGCGCTGGCCGCGGGGGCATCGAACGTCATGATCGGCTCCTGGTTCGCAGGCACCTACGAGTCCCCTGGCGACCTCATGTCCGACCGCGAGGAGCGGCTGTACAAGGAGAGCTACGGGATGGCTTCGAAACGGGCCGTCGCCGCACGGACGGCGGGTGACCGCATGTTCGACCGGGCCCGCAAGGCGCTGTTCGAGGAGGGCATCTCGACGTCCCGGATGGGCCTCGACCCGGCCCGCGGCGGCGTCGAGGACCTGCTGGACCACATCACCTCGGGTGTCCGCAGCACCTGCACCTACGTCGGCGCAGCAACCCTGCCCGAACTGCACGAGAAGGTCGTACTCGGCGTGCAGTCGGCAGCAGGATTCGCCGAAGGACACCCGTTGCCGACCGGTTGGTGACCCGACACACCCATCGCCACCCGCTAACATGAATTCCTCACCACCCCGGCTCAAGGAAAGGGATCACGTGCCGCAGGCACCCGTGGAGGCCCCCGCGTCTGACCGGGCCGTCGGGTCCGAGCCCACCGCCCGCGAACCCGGCATGGAACCGCAGGACGCCGAACCCTCCAGTAGTCAGCCGGGCACCAGACCCGGCGATACTTCCGCGAGGCTGCGATGAGCTTCGGCATGACCATGCTCGCCCTGCTCGGCTTCGTCGTGCTCACCGCAGGCACGGCCCTGTTCGTGGCCGCCGAGTTCTCGCTGACGGCGCTGGAACGAAGCACCGTCGACGCCAACGCGCGCTGCGGCAAGCGCCGCGACACGATGGTGCAGCGAGCGCATCGAACACTGTCGTTCCAGCTGTCGGGCGCCCAGGTCGGCATCTCGATCACCACGCTGATCACCGGTTACCTCGCCGAGCCGCTGCTCGCGCACCTGTTGGAACCCGCCTTCGGCGCGCTAGCGCTGCCCGAGAACGTCGCCGAGGGCGTTGCCCTTGCCCTGGCGCTGCTGATCGCCACCTCGGTGTCGATGGTGTTCGGCGAACTGGTGGCTCAGTACCTCGCCATCGCCAAACCGCTGGCCACCGCACGCGTGGTGGCTGGCCCACAGCTGCTGTTCTCGATGGCCACCACCCCGTTGATCAAGTTGACCAACGGCACCGCGAACTGGATTCTGCGCCGGCTGGGCATCGAGCCCGCCGAGGAGCTGCGATCGGCCCGCTCGCCGCAGGAGCTGGTGTCGTTGGTGCGCAACTCCGCCAGGCAGGGTTCGCTGGACCTCTCCACGGCCACCCTGGTGGACCGCTCGCTGAGGTTCGGCACCCGTACCGCTGAGGAGCTGATGACACCCCGCTCGACGATCGAGGCACTGCAGTCCGACGACACCGTCGCCGACCTGGTGGCCAAGGCGATGGAGACGGGCTTCTCGCGCTTCCCGATCGTCGAGGGGGACCTCGACGAGACCGTTGGAATCGTGCACGTCAAACAGGTCTTCGAGGTACCACCGCAAGACCGGCCGCACACCAAACTGGCGACGCTTGCGCTGCCCGTTCCCACGGTGCCGTCAACCCTCGACGGCGATGCGGTGATGACGCAGATTCGGGCGAACGGCCTTCAGACCGCGTTGGTGGTCGATGAATACGGCGGCACCGCGGGGATGGTCACCGTCGAGGATCTGATCGAGGAGATCGTCGGTGACGTCCGCGACGAGCACGACGACGCGACGCCCGACGTCGTCGAGATGCGCAACGGCTGGCAGGTCTCGGGACTGCTGCGCATCGACGAGGTCGACACCGAGACCCCGTTCCGCGCCCCAGAGGGCGAGTACGAAACCATCGGCGGTCTCGTACTCCAGGAGCTCGGCCACGTTCCGGTCAAGGGCGAGTCGGTGAAGTTGACGGAGTTCGACCCCGACACCGCGCTCGACCGCCCGGTGCGGTGGCTGGCGACCGTCGAGCGAATGGACGGTCGCCGCATCGATCTGATCAAGCTGGTCAGGCTGGGCCACGACGAGGAGCCCACCGATGGGTGACCTTCTTGGCGTTCTGCTGACGGTGTTGCTGCTGGCCGCCAACGCCTTCTTCGTCGCGGCGGAGTTCGCGCTGATCTCGGCGCGCCGCGACCGGCTCGAAGCCCTTGCCGAACAAGGCAAGCGCAGCGCGGTCACGGTCATGCGGGCCGGGCAGAACCTCTCGCTGATGCTGGCGGGTGCGCAGCTCGGCATCACGGTGTGCTCGATCCTGCTCGGCCGCGTCGGCGAGCCCGCGGTGGCGCACCTGCTGGAGAGGCCGTTCGACCTGCTCGGCGTGCCGGACGCCGTGCTGCACACGGTGTCGTTCCTGGTCGCGATCACGGTCGTCGTGGTGCTGCACGTGCTGCTCGGTGAGATGGTGCCCAAGAACATCGCCATCGCCGGGCCCGAATCGGCTGCGATGCTGCTGGTCCCGCCGTACCTGGTCTGGATAAGGTTCGCGCGCCCGTTCATCGCGTTCTACGACTGGTGCGCGAAGCTGACTCTGCGCATGGTCGGGGTGGAAGCCAAGAACGAGCTCGAGAACACGGTGTCGATGATCGAGCTGTCCGAGATGATCGCCGAGTCCGTGTCCGAGGGGCTCCTCGACCCCGAGGAACACACCAGGCTGTCGCGGGCGCTGCAGATCCGCACGCGCATCGTGGCCGACGTTGCGGTGCCGGTCAACGAGATTCACGCCGTTCCCGCCGCGGTCGATGGCTCGGGGCC
>JAOPVF010000278.1 GCA_025963195.1 Mycobacterium sp.
CAAGATCCTCGTTCAGGCCAATGAGGCCGAGACTACGACCGCTTCTGGTCTGGTCATCCCCGACACCGCCAAGGAGAAGCCGCAGGAAGGCACCGTCGTCGCAGTTGGCCCCGGCCGCTGGGACGAGGATGGCGAGAAGCGCATCCCCCTGGACGTCGCCGAGGGCGACACCGTCATCTACAGCAAGTACGGCGGCACCGAGATCAAGTACAACAACGAGGAGTACTTGATCCTGTCGGCGCGCGACGTGCTGGCTGTCGTCTCCAAGTAAAACCGACGTGTCCGCCCCGGAGATCCCCGCAACGCGGGCGATTTCCGGGGCGGCATGCGTTGTGTCTCGACTACGTAGTCAGAAAGTACATTCATGAGCAAGCAGATTGAGTTCAACGAGACTGCGCGCCGGGCGATGGAAGCCGGCGTCGACAAGCTCGCCGACGCGGTCCGCATAACGCTGGGGCCGCGCGGGCGCCACGTGGTGCTGGCCAAGGCCTACGGCGGCCCGGTGGTGACCAACGACGGTGTCACCATCGCGCGTGAGATCGACCTCGAAGACCCCTTCGAGAACCTGGGCGCACAGCTGGTCAAGTCCGTGGCGACGAAGACCAACGACGTCGCGGGCGACGGCACCACCACCGCCACCGTCCTGGCACAGGCGATCATCAAGGCCGGCCTGCGCAACGTGGCCGCCGGCGCCAACCCCATCGAGCTGGGCCTTGGCATCGCCAAGGCCGCCGACGCGGTGTCCGAGGCCCTGCTCGCGGCCGCAACGCCGATCAAGGACCAGAACGGCATCGCGCAGGTCGCGACGGTGTCCTCGCGTGACGAGGTGATCGGTGCACTGGTCGGCGAGGCGATGACCAAGGTCGGCACCGACGGCGTCGTGACCGTGGAGGAGTCCTCCACGTTGAACACCGAGCTCGAGGTGACCGAGGGCGTCGGCTTCGACAAGGGCTTCATCTCGGCGTACTTCATCACCGACTTCGACTCCCAGGAAGCGGTGCTCGAGGACGCGCTGGTGTTGCTGCACCGCGAGAAGGTGAGCTCGCTGCCCGACGTGCTGCCGCTGCTGGAGAAGGTCGCCGAGTCCGGCAAGCCGCTGCTGATCATCGCCGAGGACGTCGAGGGCGAGGCCCTGTCCACGTTGGTGGTCAACGCCATTCGCAAGACGCTCAAGGCCGTCGCGGTCAAGGCACCGTTCTTCGGTGACCGCCGCAAGGCGTTCCTCGACGACCTCGCCGTCGTCACCGGCGGCCAGGTGGTGAACCCCGACGTCGGTCTGGTGCTGCGTGAGGTCGGCCTCGACGTGCTCGGCACCGCCCGGCGCGTGGTGGTCACCAAGGACAGCACCGTGATCGTCGACGGCGGCGGTACCAAGGACGCCATCGAAGGCCGCAAGTCGCAACTGCGGGCCGAGATCGAGGCCACCGACTCCGATTGGGACCGCGAGAAGCTCGAGGAGCGGCTGGCGAAGCTGTCCGGCGGCGTCGCGGTGATCAAGGTCGGTGCGGCCACCGAGACCGACCTGAAGAAGCGCAAGGAGGCCGTCGAGGACGCCGTCTCCGCCGCGAAGGCCGCGGTGGAGGAGGGCATCGTCACCGGAGGCGGCGCCGCGCTGGTGCAGTCGCGGGCGGCGCTCAAGTCGATTCGTGAGTCGGTCGCCGGCGACGAGGCGACCGGCGTCGACGTGTTCTCTTCGGCACTGTCGGCTCCGCTGTTCTGGATCGCCACCAACGCCGGGCTGGACGGCTCGGTCGTGGTGAACAAGGTGTCGGAGCTGCCCAACGGGCATGGCTTCAACGCCGCGACGCTGACGTACGGCGACCTGCTCGCCGACGGCGTCGTCGACCCGGTCAAGGTCACCCGCTCGGCGGTGCTCAACGCAGCATCGGTGGCGCGGATGATCCTCACCACCGAGACCGCGATCGTGGACAAGCCGGCCGAGGAGCCGGACCACGGCCACGGCGGTCACGGACACTCGCACTAAACAGCTCGAACGGCAGACACCCCCGGTTCTCACTTCACACGAGCCGGGGGTGTTTCTCGTCTATGGTCCTGGCGCATGCCGGTAGATCACCCACCGAGCTCGGTCGCGGGACTGGATCTGCACCTGGACCGCCCCGGCGGCAGGGTGCGCGACAGCGTGATGGACGCCATCCGTGACGCGATCAGGACGGGGCGGTTGGTGCCGGGAACCCGTTTGCCATCGAGCCGCGCGCTGGCCGCCGACCTCGGCGTCGCGAGGAACACCGTGGCGCGTGCGTACGCCGAACTCATCGCCGAGGGCTGGCTCACCGCACAACACGGCTCGAGCACGCTGGTGTCCCAACGGGCCGCCGAGGCCGTCCGGTCCGTCGCCGCGCCGGCCAAGCGACCCACGTCGCGCCGATTGGACCACGACTTCCGGCCCGGTCATCCAGACCTGTCGTCGTTCCCGCGGAACGCATGGAGCCGCGCGGTCACCCGCGCGCTGAAGGCCGCGCCGTTCGAGGCGTTCGGCTATGCCGATCCGCATGGCCGGCCGGAACTCCGCCACGCCCTCGCCCAGTACCTCGCTCGCGCGCGTGGAGTTCGGGCGCAGCCGTGCAACATCATCGTGTGCACAGGGGCGGCAGAGGGGCTGAGCCTGGTCGCCGGTGCTCTGGCAGGAGCCGGCGTCGCCGCCGTTGCCGTCGAGGAATTCGGCCTGCCCGCGCAGCGGGCATCACTCACCCGAGCGGGATTGCGTTGCCCGCCAATGACGGTGGACGCTCATGGAGCCGAGGTCACCGCACTCGACGGCATGGCCGGGGTGGGCGCCGTGCTGCTCACGCCCTCGCACCAGTTCCCGCTCGGGATGTCCTTGCACTCCGACCGCCGCGCAGCGGTGATCGACTGGGCGCGGCGAACCGGCTCCGTGATCATCGAAGACGACTACGACGGCGAGTTTCGTTACGACCGCAGCCCCATCGGCGCGCTGCATGGCGTGGATCCCGAACGCGTCGTCTACATGGGCACCGCGAGCAAGTCGCTGGCGCCTGGCCTGCGGCTGGGCTGGCTGGTGTTGCCGGAACGACTCGTCGAACCGGTCGTCCGGCAGAAGGGCGAGACCGAGGAGACCTCCGGCTTCGTCGAGCAGTTGGCGATGGCCGAGTTCATCACGTCCGGCTCCTACGACCGACACATCCGAACGATGCGGGCCGAATACCGGCGCCGCCGTGAGCAACTCGTCGCAGCCGTCACCCGATCCTCCCCGACGACCACGGTGACCGGGATGCCCGCGGGCCTGCACGTGATGCTCGAGATCGCCGGCGGCGACGAGAGTGCGCAGGTCCGTCGGCCCGCGTGGCGACGACTCGGCGTTGAGGGGCTCGATTTGTATCGCCATCCCGAGGGCGGGCACGAGCGCGACGGTGTCGTGATCGGATACGCCGCGCCCGCACCGAGCGCATGGTCGGCCGCCTTGGATGCCTTGATCCGGTTGCTGCCGTGACGTGGTCGGCTCAACTGGCCCCCACTCGCCGCACCCAAGTGGCCCACGACGAGGGCGATCCCGCGATTAGCGTGGAGAACATGATCGCCGCAGGCAACACCAAGATCGCCGACCTACTGTGCGTCACACCGCCACCGATTCCGGAAGGCGCACACGCGATGACACAGCTCGTCGAGCTTCCCCCCGCGGAGGCGGGACTCGATCCGCATCGACATTCCGGTCCCGTGTTCGGGTACGTACTCGAGGGCAGGATCCTCTTCGAGATCGAGGGTGAAGCGCCGAGGGAAATCGTTGCGGGCGAGGCATTCTGGGAGCCGGGAGGCGACGTCGTGCACTATCAGATGAGGAATCTGGATGCCACCGGCTGGAGCCGCTTCCTCGCGGTGTGCATCTGCGCACCCGGCGTCGACATGGTCACGATGCTCGACCC
>JAOPVF010000359.1 GCA_025963195.1 Mycobacterium sp.
CACGCGGCATGGCGGCCAACCATCTCACCAAAGACGTACGCCCCTACGTGATCTCCGAGTTCGGGGGCTCCCCCGACCCCGCCAACTGGGGCATCGTGGGGTGGTCCATGGGCGGTACCTGCGCGGTCGATCTCACCGTGACCCATCCCGAGCTGTTCCACGCATTCGTAGACATTGCCGGCGACCATGGACCGATCGCGGGCACCAAGCAGCAGACGATCGACCGCCTCTACGGTGGCGACGCAGCGCAGTGGGCCGCCAACGACCCGACGACCGTAATGGCCAAGCACGGCCCCTACGTCGGGGTGTCGGGCTGGTTCGAGGACACCCCGAAGGTCTCCGACGAACAGATGAAGAAGTTGCTTCCCGGTGGATTTCAGCCGCCACCGCAGCCGGCGAACGCTCTGGGCCTCGGCGGTCACGACGAGTTCAAGAACGGTGCAGAAGACCAGGTCGGCGCCGCCCAAGACCTGTGCGACGCCGCTACCAAGGTGAACATCTCGTGCTCGGTGCACACCATCGCGACGTTTCACACGTGGCAGTTCGCCGCCTACGCGTTCTCCGATGCACTGCCGTGGTTGGCCGGGCAGATCGGCACTCCGTCGCACTGAACCGTTCTCAGAGCGCAGCGTGGACTGTAGTGACCACGACGAACGTGACGAAGAAGCCGATGATCGCCCACACGAACGGACGGCGTTGCATCTCCATCGCGACGATCGCCGCGAACACGGCGGCGGCGACGCTCCCCACCAGGAACGCGATCTCGACGCCCACGGGAGCGATCACGCCAGCACTGGTCACCATGCCCGGAACCGTAGGCGGCCAACCTGGGGGTCACCTCGGACCGGACTGAGAGGAGGCGCCCTTAGTGAGCAGGCGTCGTGAGGTCGTAGACGGTGGCGGAGCCGGCCTTGATCGGCGCGAAGGTTGCTGCCACCCAGGTGCTGATGTCCGAGTGCTGCTTGCCGCCGCCAGGTCCGCCGCGCTGGTCGTCCGGCGCGATGAAGTAGGCAACCTCGTGGTTGGCCACGTACTGCTGGAATTGGCTCAAGGTCGGGACGGGGTCCGAGCCGGTGAAGCCACCGATGGCCATCACCGGAGTGTTGGTCGACAACTCCAAACCAGCGGCGGTCGATGATCCTTCGACGGCCGCCGACCACTTGGTCAGAGTGCCGTCGAGCAGGCCGTCCAGCGCAGTGTTGTCGACGTCCTGGCCCCGCCCGCCGTCACCCGGATGGCCCGATTGCATTGCGGCCGCTGGCCCCACGTTGGCGTTGCCGCCGCCGTGGGACTGCCCGATGGTCGCCAGCGCATAGGCCGTCGACCCGGCAAGCGCCACGCCAAGCCCGAGCACCAGCGCCGCAGCGGCCAGCCGTCGGCGCTCGGGTGCGGCAAGTGAGACCAGCAGGACCACGATGGCCGCGATGGTCATCACCAGAAGCGTCCAACGCAACGCGGGCAGCCATTGTGCATTGCGGCCAAGGAGCCACCAGCTCCATACACCGGTCGACCCGATGAGGACCGCGAGTCCGACGCGGCCGAACCACGAGGCTCGCTTGTCCCACGCCTCCTTGACGCCGATCGCGAATGCTCCCGCTACCGCAGGTGCCAACGACAGGCAGTAATACGGATGGATCTTGCCGCTCATGTAGCTGAGCACCAATCCGTCGACGAGCATCCAGCCGCCGAGCAGGATGGCGCCCGCGCGGACGAGGTCGGTGCGTGGGGCGCGCCGCCGCGAGACGAGCACCAGCGCCACCGCGAGCAGGGCGGCGGGAAGCAACCAGCCGATTTCGAACCCGAACTCGCCGGAGAACAGCCGTCCCAGACCGGCCGCCTCACGGCCGCCGCCGAACCCGCCATGGTGGACCGCTGCGGCGTCCACATGCGCACCGCCCGCGGTTCCGACGCCCGGCTGCTGCCCGGGATCGCCGTGGTTACGCCCGAGGACGCGGGCGAACCCGTTGTAGCCAAGGACCAGATTCATGAAGTTGTTGTCGGTCGAACCGGCGATGTAGGGCCGTGACGACGCCGGCCACAGCAGCGTCAGCGCGACGAACCAACCCGCCGACACCAGGAATGCCCCAAGCGCGCCGAGCAGATGCAACAGTCTGCGACGGACCGAGGTCGGCGCTGCGACCAGATACACCAGGCCGATCGCCGGCATCACCATGATCCCTTCGAGCATCTTGGCCAGGAACGCGAACCCCAACGCCACCCCTGCCAACGCGATCCACTTCGCACTCGCCCGCTCCAACGCGCGCACCGCGCAATACGCGGCCGCCATCATCAGCAACACCATCACTGCGTCGGGGTTGTTGTACCGAAACATCAGCGCCGCCACGGGCATCAGTGCCAACGCCGCCCCAGCCACCAAGGCCGCGCGTGGTCCGCTGATCCGACGCACCGCGCCGTAGAGCAGCGCCACCGCCGCCACGGCCATCAACGCCTCGGGAATCAGCATGCTTGCACTGCTGAATCCGAAGATCTGACCCGACAAGCCCATTACCCATTGCGATACCGGGGGCTTGTCGACGGTGATGAAATTGTTCGAGTCCAGCGAACCGAACAGCAACGCCTCCCAGTTCGTCGAACCAGCTTGCGCCGCACCGGCATAGAACTGATTGCCCATCCCATTGACGGTGATGTTCCACAGATACATGATCGCGGTCGCGACCAGGAGAACAACGAAGACAATCCGATCCCAGGTATCCGAACTGATCCGTCGGCGCCGGGGCACGTCGCCCTCGTCGGCAATCGGCGCTGGCGCGCCCGCGTCCAATGTCAGAGTCATGACTCCATTGAGACACCCCAACTGGTGTGCAAACTATGTAGAGCTTTCGCGTTTCCTATGAGCCAAAGCGGAGCGGTTCACGGTGTAGTGCGGCCGAAAGTCTCGCGAATGCGCGGTTCGCTGTCGCCGTGGGTTCGAGGTCGAAGATGGCGTGTTC
>JAOPVF010000360.1 GCA_025963195.1 Mycobacterium sp.
GCGTTATCCACGTCGCGCACCGCAGTGACGCTTATCGGTGAGTGAGGCGACGTGACTGGTGGCTTGATCGTGGTGTCCGGACTACCCGGCGTCGGCAAGACTTCCGTCGCAGCTGCGGTGGCGACACGGTTGAACGGCGTGCATCTGTCTGTGGATCCAGTCGAGGACGCCATCTTGCGTTGCGACCTCCCGGCAGGCCGGAACGTGGGTGTCGCTGCCTACGAGGCGGTGCTGACCTGTTCGGATGTCGATGAGCACCGCCGGCGTTTGGAGGGCCGGTCCCGCGGATTCGCGCGCTTGCCAGAACCATCGTGGTGGCAAGTGATGGACCGGTCAGGCGACTATGCGCCCTGGAATTGTGAGCATCTGGACGTGGATACATTCGCAACGCCAGTCGGCGACGTTTGCGATCGAATCTGCGCAGTCGCGTCAGCGCCGCCCTGATCGGTGACGGGCTGAGCGACGCCCACCTGGGTCAGTGGGCCGCTCCGGGCTTGAGGCCGGGCAGCGAGAGGTTGATTCCGGGGAGGCTCTGCTGGCCGCACCGATTGCACTGAACCAGGGGGCCGGCCGAGTCTGAATAGTCGATCGTGGGACCCGGCTTGTCGGGGGCGGCTTGGGCAATGCCCGCGGTCATCCCCAGTCCGGCCAGCGCGACACCGCCAGAGAGCAGTGCTCCGACGATCATCTTCTTGAGTGGTTGGATGTTGTTCATGTTGTTTTCTCCCTTGGGTTTTCGCGGTTCCGTGTGAACCGCTGGGTTGTTGACGACACGAACGTATGGCCACCTCCTTGGAAGATTCTCAACGCATTTTGCGACACGTGGTGCACCGAGTGATGGACACCAGCCGACCGGACACGGACGGCTATGCGCCGTGGCGAATGTTTGCCCGTGTAGGGTCCCGCTCACAGTTAGATTCATAAGTGATCGACGTCACTTGCGTACGCATCGGGAAGGGGCGCGGCAAACATGCCCGAGAAACCATCCAGCTCGACCAAGTGGCGGCCACACTTCGAGGACATCCAGGCCCATTACGACCTGTCCGATGACTTCTTCGGGCTGTTCCAGGATCCGAGCCGTACCTACAGCTGCGCCTACTTCGAGCCCACGGAACTGTCGCTCGAGGAGGCGCAGGTCGCCAAGATCGACCTGAACCTGGACAAGCTGGATCTCAAGCCCGGCATGACGCTGCTCGACATCGGCTGCGGTTGGGGCGCGACCATGAAGCGGGCCATCGAGAAGTACGACGTCAACGTCATCGGCCTGACGCTGTCCAAGAACCAGCGGGCGTACACCACCAGACTGCTCGACGAGATCGCCACCGACCGAACGCATGAAGTGCTCCTGGAGGGCTGGGAGCAATTCCATCGTCCGGTCGACCGGATCGTGTCCATCGAGGCGTTCGAGCACTTCGGTTTCGAGCGCTACGACGACTTCTTCAAGAACTGCTTCAGCATCATGCCCGACGACGGACGGATGACGATCCAGAGCACCACTAGCTACCACCCCTACGAGATGGCCGAGCGCGGAACGCCAATCACGTTCGAGGGCTTGCGATTCGTCAAGTTCATCCTCACCGAGATCTTCCCGGGTGGCCGGATCCCGACGGCCACGATGATGCAGGAGCACGGCGAGAAGGCCGGATTCAAGGTCCCCGAGGTGCTTTCGCTGCGGCCGCACTACATCAAGACGCTGCGCATCTGGGGCGACGCTCTGGAAGCCAACAGGGACGCGGCCATCGAGATTCAGTCCGTCGAGGTCTACGACCGCTACATGAAGTACCTCCGGGGCTGCGAGGGGATGTTCACCAATCAGTACTGCGACGTCAATCTCGTCACGTATCTGAAGGCCGCTTAGCAGACGCGTAGCGTTGGGTCCGACGGTGATGCCTCCGACGGAAAGCGAGTACCGCGATGTCCGATGACGACGTGCGGGCCGCGCTAGAGCGCCACTGGAAGGCGTCCGACGCCAACGACTTTGACGCCGAACACCAGATCTATCGATCCGACGCGGTGCTCGAGTATCCGCAGTCGGGCGAGCGCATCCGTGGCCGACAGAACATTCAGGCATCGCGAGCCGCGCAGCCGAACGACAAGCGATTCACCGTGCGACGCGTGTTGGGTGGCGGCGATCTGTGGATCAGCGAACTCGTCCTCACCTACGACGCGCGGCCGTACTACGTCGTGAGCATCATGGAATTCGAAGCGGGGAAAGTCATCCGCGAGACACAGTACTTCGGTGAGCCGTTCGAGCCGGGTCCATCGCGTGCGCAGTGGGTCGAAGGTTGATCGACGCCGTGCCGGCTTGCGTTGCGCCGGCCTGGCCGCAGGGCGCCCGACTCGCCTCACCGCCGCCCCCGGGCTAACCGGCTAAGCGTGTAATGGCGGTTTGGAATGGTCGGCCCGCCGACCTCGGGGATGATTATCGACGGGCCGATCCATGCACAAGAACGCATATCTCAGGCGGATTTCATCCCGTCACCGGTGTGTCGTAGGGCACGTTGCTAGGGGACGACGGCGATCTCGTCGCTCAGCCGGTAGCCCGACGCCAACGGCAGGATGTCGCCGCTCCAGAACTTGCCGGGGTCGAACCAATTGGACGACTTGTCCGTCGCGAGCAGACCCATCTCGTCGTAGGTGACGGCCACCGTCTCGGCGCAGTAGGCGGTTTCCAGTCCAACGCTGTTGCGCTCGGCCTTCTTGCGCTCTGCCGCCGCCCGCGCCTTGCGATCCAGAAGCGGGATTCCCTTCACCCAGTCGACCGTCGTCGGAACGCGGCCGCGAAACCACCGCGCCGTCACACCCGCGGTGGTGGGAAACGGTGTGCCGTCGAGCCTGGCGATGACACGCAGCATGCGGTCCTCTTGCTCACGGGTGGCGTACGGCGTCAGCTGACGCAGCCAGCACCGCTGCTCGTACTTGTTGAGCCACTGCTCGACGGCCTGGCGGGCATCGTTGAGCTGCACGCCTCGGTGCGTGGAGCCGGTCCACAAGTCGATCAGGCTGTGGCCAAGCTCGGCGTGCCAGATCAACGGCGGCATGTCGTCGATTGCGACCGTCATCCCGACGTGGTTGACCGGGCTGTTCGTCAGCGATTGAATCGCCCGGTCGGGTCCGGAGTGCCCCCGAAACAGCCAGATGTCGCCGGTTCGGGTCTCGTCCAGCGCGCGGTCCAGGGACACCGTGCTTTCCTTCACGCCCGAAGTTTAGGCAGACTTTGCCCATGCGAGGCATATGGAAGTTGGTTGGACTGGCTGGTGTCGCCGGTGTGGTGGCGGGCGGAGTGCTGGTGGCGCGTGATCAACGCAAGCGGAAGTCGTACACGCCCGACGACATCCGGGCCAGGCTGCATCAGCGGGCGGCCGAGGCCGGCATCACCGAGAGTGAGTCATAGCGCCAGCGCGTACACGCGCTGCGTGCCGCTGAACCCCTTCAGCTCGACGTCGCGGCCGTCGTCGAACGCGATGCCGTTCTCGTCGCCGATCGCGTCGCGGACGGCTTCGCTGACCAAGACCTCGCCGCCGTCGGCCGCGGCGGCTACGCGGGCGGCCATCGCGACGTTGCGGCCGAACAGATCGTCACCGCGGCGCACGGACTTGCCCACGTGGATGCCGATCCTGACGCGAATCCCGCCAGGTCGCTTGCCGAGTTCGCGCTGAACGTCGATGCCACAGCGCGCTGCCTCCTCGGGTTGGGCGAACGCGATCATGAACCCGTCGCCCTGACTCTTCACCACGTGGCCCGCATGCCGCTTCACGTGGCGGCTGAGCATCTTGTCGTGTCGCTCGATCAACCGGACCCATGCCCGGTCGCCGATGCGCTCGTTGAGGGCCGTCGACTCCTCGATGTCGGAGAACAGGATTGCCACCCGACCGCTCGGGGCGAGCCGCGCGAGGTCTGGACGCTCTACCTCCGCCCAATCGGCCAGCTCCTCGATGTTGGACCGAACAGCCGCGCCAAAGCCCTCCTTGCGCAAGATGTTCGCCGTCTGCCAGACCGACTTGACCGCCTCCCGACCGCCCGAAATGAGGTTGGCGCGGGCGTCGACCTTGCGGCGCAGTTCGGCCACTTCGCGCGTCCGGCGCTTCAAGCGCGCCGAGAGGACGACGAGCATCACGCCTTCGACCGCTGCGACGGCAACCAGGGCGTAGATCACGATCATCGTTCCCGTCACGGCTCAAGTATTGGATGCTGAAGCCGTGATGGCCGTCAAGACCCCCTATTACGAGAGCCGTTTCATCCGGGCCAACCACCCCGACCAGGCATTGGCGCTGTGGCTGCGGGAGACGCTGCTCCTTCCGACGGTCGGGTCGCCGGTGGCCGACGTCTGGGTCATGGTCTTCGACCCCGACGGCGCCGGGAACCGGGCGCTCAAGTCGGGTATCCGATCGGGAGCTCCGACTACCGCTCCGAGACCGGCACCGGCGCCGGTCGTTCCGCCGCGTGGGACCTCAGCATCGCCCCCGGCGACGAACCGCCGGTGAAGCTGCTCACCGAGCGCGGCTACCGGGCGCCATTCCCGACCGCCAAGACGATGGTCCGCCATCCGCTTGCGACGTTCGACGGGCAGGTGGAACTCGATGGTGCCCGGATGCGTCTGCAGCACTGGACCGGCAGCGTCAACCACAACTGGGGCAGACGCCACACACCGGCCTATGCGTTCGGCCAGGTGTGCGGTTTCGACGGTGCACCCGAGGCGAGCCTCGAGATCGTCACCGCCAACGCCGCCGTCGGACCCATCTCGCTGCCGGCCGCGACACTGTTCGTATTACGCTACGGCGGAAGAGAATTCGCCGTCCGGTCGATTGTCGGCGCCCTTCGGACCCACGGACGCTACCGGCCATTCTCCTGGTCGTTTGCGGGACGGGTC
This sequence comes from Mycobacterium sp., assembly GCA_025963195.1. Classification (GTDB taxonomy): domain Bacteria; phylum Actinomycetota; class Actinomycetes; order Mycobacteriales; family Mycobacteriaceae; genus Mycobacterium. Next base: position 4,871 of record JAOPVF010000360.1, read on the forward strand.
GGGAACGTGACGATGGAGGGCGAGATCACCGCTGAACCGTCCGACGTCATCGGGTTGACATACTCCGACACGGGCGGCGCGAGGAAGTACTGCTACAACTCTGCACTCGCCACGTGTCGTATCCGATTGTCGGGTAACGGTTTCCGTGACGAACTCGTCGCCTCACGACGCGCGATGTTCGAGATCATGTTGCCCGAGCCGCACGACACCGTGCCGCTACTGGCCTAGATGCGCTGGCCAGCGACACCGAGCGCGACGTCGAGCACGCCCATGCAAAGCTCAACCACCTCGTCCCGCGTAATTCGTTGATCCAACAGCCATTCCACCGTGACCTCGCGCACGAAGGCGATCCATCCGGCGAGCGCAGCCGACGCTACGTCGCGGGCGTGTCCGGTCGCTCCGCTGGCGTCGAGGATGCGGTCGCACAGCGCACGCATTCCTTCTGCTATCGGTATGCGTAGGGCTGGGTCCGTGGCGATAGAGCTTCGATTCGCGATGACCAGTGGGACATGAGCCTGGTAAAAACTCAGATGCGCGGCAAGCGAGGCAGCCACAACGTCATGCACCGACAGTGCGTCGTCCACGAA
>JAOPVF010000372.1 GCA_025963195.1 Mycobacterium sp.
GGCCCCGGATTCAGGTTCAGACCCAGTGAGAAACCCCACCAAGGCATTGACCGTCGGGTACTGCCAGAAGTCCACCGGTGAAACCGGCCGGCCCAGCAACTCCGACAGCTCACCGGAGAGCACAACCGCATCGCCCGACCCCACTCCCAGATCGCGCATCGACGCCTCGAAGTCGATGTCGTCGGGGTCGCAGCCGAGATTCATCACCAGACAGTCGACCAACCAGTGCCGAAGAGCGGCCTCGTCAAAAGCCGCCGTCATGCCGTGATGTCCAAGCGGAGAAAATCGTCTTGTCGGTAACGCTCCACGCAGGCCGAGCGCCGCACCTTGCCGCTGGTCGTGATCGGAATCGAACCGGGCGACACCAGAACCAGATCGGCCACCCGCACACTGTGGGACTCCGAAATAGCCGAGGTGACTTGGCGTTTCACGGTGCGAAGCCTGTGCAGTGCCTCCTCCTCGGAGCCACCCCGCGTCTTGAGTTCCACGATCGCCACTAGCTGCTCGCTCCGATCATCCGGAATCGATATCGCCGCGGCACGGCCTCCGGTGATCTCCTGAATCGTGGCCTCGATGTCATCGGGATAGTGGTTGCGCCCATTTACGATCAGCAGATCCTTGATGCGGCCGATGATGAACAGCTCCCCATCGAACATCACCCCCAGATCCCCGGTGCGCAACCACGGCCCCTGCGGCGTGCCCGGTGACGGGTCGACCAGCTTTCCACCGAAGGTTCGCTCGGTCTGCTGCGGATTGCGCCAATAGCCCATGGCGACGTTGTCGCCGTGCACCCAGATCTCCCCGACCGTCCCCTCGGGATTGTCGATCCGGGTCTCGGGATCGACGATTCGCACCGTCGATGACCGGGGTGGGCCGTAGTTCACCAGCTCGGATCCGCCGTCGGTTCCACACCTCGTCGCGTAGCCCGCCGACAACTTCTCGTAGTCGAAACGGGCCGTCCCCGGCGCGTGCCCCTTTGGCGCGGAGGTCACATACAACGTGGCCTCCGCCAGCCCGTAGGAGGGTCGCAGCGTGTCATCGGGCAGGTTGAACCGCGAGAACCGCTCAGTGAACCGCCGGATCGTCGCGGCGTGGATGCGCTCACTTCCGCTGATGATGCCCAGCATGTTCCCCAGGTCGAGCCCGGCCATGTCCTCATCCGACGTTCGTCGCGCCGCCAATTCGAAAGCGAAGTTCGGCGCGGCCGACCACGAGTGGCTCTTGGTCGCCAGCAATTGCATCCACCGGGCCGGTTTCTGCAGAAACGACACCGGACTCATCAGCGTTGCTGGGCGTCCGACCGTCCCCCCCGCCGCCCCGGCTGGGACCATCAGCGGCGCGAAGACTCCTTGTATCAATCCCATGTCGTGATAGAACGGCAGCCACGACACGAAAGAGATGTCCGGCGGCGGAACTTTGCCGCGGTGCTCGAAGTAGTCGGAAAATATCTGCTCCAGGTTGGCGATCACGTTGCGGTGCGAGACCACCACACCGGCCGGCTGGCGGGTCGTCCCGGACGTGTACTGCAGATAAGCCGTCTTTGGATAGGGACCGATGTTCGCCTCGAGCATCCGCGGCGAATCCAGATCCAGCGCATCGATCTCCACCACCGAGGGCGCGGATCCGCCGGGCTGCGCGCCGGCATACGGCATCACGTCGTCAACGACCGCAGACGTCGTCAGGATCGCCACCGGCGAGCAGTCACGCAGCGCCCCCGACACCCGCTCGTCATGGGTGCCGAACTGCGGTACCGAAAGCGGGACGGCGATGAACCCCGCCTCTAGCGCACCGAGGAACGCGACGATGTACTCCAGGCCCTGCGGAGCAAGTATCGCGGCCCGATCACCCACCGACCCGCAAAGCAACAGCTCCTCCGCAACGACCCGCGATCGATGCTTGACCTGCCACCACGTCAAATTTTCGGCAAACCCCCCCGGGTCTATCTCGTAATCGTTGAACGTGTAAGCAATGTCATCCGGCTGCTGCCGCGCACGCTCGGCTAGCAAAGCGGAGATGGATGACTCAATCGACCGCATGACTACACCTTCCGTTCGGCCTTGCGTGTAGTGGCAACTACCCCTCGACCGGGCAATCGGCCCGCAAATGACGATCTGGGCGCTGGCCCCCTAGGACGGTAGGCTAACACCGGTTGGCCCACCCCGTCGGCCAAACTTTCACCTGTAACATCTGAGTTAGCTAATATAATTTGTGGTGGCGGCCAAACTTAATTGGAAGTTTTTGGGGTAAGGCGCGACGTCGAACGCGACGTTGCCGCTGCCAACGATCACCACCTCGCTCCTACTGCAACGAGTCGGCCAAGTCCCCGTAGTCCGGGTGGCGGTTTGTGGATCCAACGACCAGCCGGCCGCCCAGCGTCGGCGCGTGCTCCCGCCGAATTTTCGGCGGTCGCGAAACCCGGCTGGTCCGGCGGCAGATGCAGTTCACCAGGCAGGCGTAGACACCGGACCCGTCGCACTGCACGACTGGGTGATGACGTGCGGCATGGGATCCTAGGCGCCCGTGACCGGAGTCGGCAGGTGCTCGCGCCGCGGCTCGCTGCGGTGCCGCGACGGGCGACCGTCGATCTTGCAGAGGCGCCATATCAGCAGCGCGAGGCGGTTCATCAACCCGACCTCGTGGCACAGCATCCGGACGTCACCGAACATGTCACGCAGCATCTGGCGAGAGTCGGGCGCGGGCCTCCTCAGCGACGTGGATCGCCATCACCTTCTCCACGATCGGATGCAGTGACTTGCCCTCGCGCAAAACGTTCTTCTGCGTGTGGTCGATCGGCACCGGGCCTGCTCAGAGCGGGAACACCGGCGACACCCAGCGCAGCAACCGCGTCACGCCGGGAACGTTCACCCCGATGCGGTTCACCATTTCCCAACATCATGGTGTGGTTGCACTCTTCGACGGATTCGTGCAGGCAGTAGCGGTACTCGGGCGAGCCGTTGGGCACCCAGAACGTGTAGTGCATCAGACCGCGGATCAGAATGCTCTCCAAGTGCACAGCGACCTTCGCGACGTTGGCCTGACGCCACATCCCAATCGCGATCTGCTTCTGCGGGGGTTGCGCGCCATACCACGGATGACGGCCGACTGGATCGGCCGCCGTCAGCACCCAGCGTGGGTCGTTCTGCGTGACGGAGAACTCCGGAGCATCCCAGTCAATGTCGGTGTACGGATTGAAGTTGCGGCGCACGGAACCCTCAGAAGAGGGTTGCCAGCATCTCGACGTAGTGGGTGTCGTCGCTGACGTCCATGTGTCGTTTCCACCGCTTGACAATGCGCGTCCGAACTAGCAGCACGAGGCCGATCGTCAGCAGCACGGCGCCCAGCAACCAGCAGATGTCGTCCAGTACGCCCCCCATCTGAACCCTCCCCTAGGGCTTACATCGATGCGGTCATGGCCAGCCAGCAACGGTACCGAAGTTCACCGGGTATGAGCCAGGCCGCTGCGGCAAAGTGTTGCGCGAACTTGACGCTAATGTTTCGCAGGTTTCGGGCGGCCGACCGTTCGCCTGTCTAAATCAGCCTCTGCAGCATGATGCGATTTTGTCCTGGACGTCGCTGACGAGTTCCGGCAAGTGGTCGTTGAGATAGAAGTGGTGACCGGTGAACACGCGCACACTGAACTCCGATGTCGTGCGCTGCGACCACGGCTCCACCTTGTCATAGGTGGCGACTTCATCGTCGTCACCGAGGAACGCGACGATAGGGCACGACACGGTCGCGTCGGGTGGACATTCGTAGTTCGCAATGGCCTTGAGTCCGCGCAGTGTCGGCAGGATCTTCGCCGCGAATTCCTCGTTGTCCAGGAACTCGGGATTTGCGCCAGTCATTGCGCTAACCGCATTGAGCAGGCCGCGATCGGACTCCGGAATGTAGTCGTAGCCGATCCGGCCGGGTGCGGCACACGCGGACACGAACAGGGTTGCAATGGGGTTGCCCGCCGCTTCGAACCGACGCGCGACGTCGAATGCCACCAAAGCGCCCATGCTATGACCGAAGAATGCGAGCTTGCCGTCGGACTGATCCAGCGGCGGGAGCATCCGGCATACCCGATCGGCGAGGTCTGGAATGCTCGTGAATGACCCCAGGTCGTGGGTACCCCGCCGTCCCGGATACTGGACCGCGACGCGTTTCACGTCGCTGGAGAACGCCTTGGCAAAGGGGACGTAATACTGCGCTGACCCGCCGGCATGCGGGAAGATGTAGAGCGTCGCGGCGCGCACGGTCACGCGGCCACAGTACCGCCACACGTCCGTTCAACGTGGTGAGTGTCAGTGACACCTCGAACCTGTGATCCGGGATCTGGGATCTGGCACCACCGCATCCTCGCCGACACCCGCACATCGACGCGCTTGCCAAATCCACCGACTATTTACTAGGATATCCTAGTATTCGTCGCACGTCGTTCTCCAAAGGGCAGGTCATGACCACGCACATTCCACACTTCATCGACGGTCAGCGCACGGCGGGAACATCGACCCGCACCGCCGACGTCCTCAACCCCAGCACCGGCGAGGTCCAGGCGCAGGTCGCGATGGCCTCGTCGGCTGACGTCGACGCCGCCGTCGCCTCCTCGGTCGAGGCGCAGAAGGACTGGGCGGCCTTCAACCCCCAGCGCCGCGCCCGGGTGATGATGCGGTTCGTCGACCTGGTCAACCAGAACATCGACGAACTCGCCGAATTGCTCTCCCGCGAGCACGGCAAGACCGTCGCCGATTCGCGCGGCGACATCCAGCGCGGCATCGAGGTCATCGAGTTCGCGATCGGCATCCCGCACCTGCTCAAGGGCGAGTACACCGAGGGCGCGGGCGGCGGTATCGACGTCTACTCGCTGCGCCAACCGCTCGGAGTCGTCGCGGGCATCACGCCGTTCAACTTCCCGGCGATGATCCCGCTGTGGAAGGCCGGGCCGGCACTGGCCTGCGGCAACGCCTTCATTCTCAAGCCGAGCGAGCGCGACCCGTCAGTGCCGGTCCGGCTGGCCGAACTGTTCCTCGAGGCCGGCCTGCCGCCCGGCGTCTTCCAGGTGGTGCAGGGCGACAAGGAAGCGGTCGACGCCATCCTGCACCACCCCGACATCAAGGCCGTCGGATTCGTCGGCAGCTCCGACATCGCGCAGTACATCTACTCCACCGCGGCGGCAAACGGCAAGCGCGCCCAGTGTTTCGGTGGCGCCAAGAACCACATGATCATCATGCCCGACGCCGACCTCGACCAGGCCGTGGACGCACTGATCGGCGCGGGCTACGGCAGCGCAGGTGAACGATGCATGGCCATCAGCGTCGCCGTGCCGATCGGCGAGCAGACTGCGGATCGCCTGCGCGCCAGGCTGGTTGAGCGCGTCAACAACCTGCGGGTCGGACACAGCCTGGACCCCAAGGCCGACTACGGTCCGCTGGTCACCGGGGCCGCGCTCGAGCGGGTGCGCGACTACATCGGTCAGGGCGTCGCCGCAGGTGCCGAGGTAGTGGTCGACGGTCGCGAACGCGCCAGCGACGAGCTCACTTTCGGTGACGAGAGCCTCGAAGGCGGCTACTTCATCGGACCGACCCTGTTCGACCACGTGACCAGCGACATGTCGATCTACACCGACGAGATCTTCGGTCCCGTGCTCTGCATCGTGCGGGCAGGAGACTACGAAGAGGCCCTGCGACTGCCTACGGAGCACGAATACGGCAACGGCGTGGCGATCTTCACCCGCGACGGCGACGCCGCGCGCGACTTCGTCTCCCGCGTGCAGGTCGGCATGGTCGGCGTGAACGTACCGATCCCGGTTCCGGTGGCCTACCACAGCTTCGGCGGCTGGAAGCGCTCCGGCTTCGGCGACCTCAACCAGCACGGGCCTGCCTCGATCCAGTTCTACACCAAGGTCAAGACCGTGACGTCGCGGTGGCCGTCCGGCATCAAGGACGGCGCCGAATTCAGCATCCCGACGATGAAGTAGATGGTGAACTTCTACGGCCTCGACGACGAGGAGCGCGTGATCGCCGAGACGGCAGCCGCGTTCGCCGAGAAGCGCATTGCACCGTATGCGTTGGAATGGGACGCCACCAAGCACTTCCCGCTCGACGCGCTGCGCGAGGCCGCCGAGTTGGGCATGGCGGCCATGTACTGCAGCGAGGACGTCGGCGGCAGCGGCCTGCGGCGGCTCGATGCGGTGCGCATCTTCGAACAGTTGGCGATGGCCGATCCCTCGACGGCAGCGTTCCTGTCCATCCACAACATGTGTGCGTGGATGGTCGACAGCTACGGCACACACGAACAACGCAAGGCGTGGGTGCCCCGGTTGGCGTCGATGGAAGCAGTGGCCAGTTACTGTCTGACCGAGCCGTCAGCGGGCTCCGACGCAAGTGCGCTGCGCACCAAGGCAGTGCGCGACGGCAGCGATTACGTGCTCGACGGCGTCAAGCAATTCATCTCGGGCGCCGGGTCGTCCGACGTGTACGTCGTGCTGGCCCGTACCGGTGCCGCGGGTCCGCGCGGCATTTCGGCCTTCGTCGTCGAGAACGGTACGCCCGGTTTGAGTTTCGGTGCGCAGGAACACAAGATGGGATGGAACGGCCAGCCGACCGCTCAAGTGATCATGGAAGGCGTGCGGGTACCCGCGGACGCAATGCTCGGTGGCACGGATCGCGAGGGCGGCGGCTTCGGGATCGCGATGAACGGGTTGAACGGCGGCCGTATCAACATCGCGGCGTGCTCGCTCGGCGGAGCCGCAGCCGCGTATCAGAAGGCCGCCGCATACGTGCGCGATAGGGAGGCCTTCGGCGGCAGCCTGATCGACGAGCCGACCATTCGATTTGCACTGGCCGACATGGCAACCGCGCTGGAGTCGTCGCGAATGATGTTGTGGCGGGCGGCATCCGCTCTCGACAACGACGAGCCGGAGAAGGTCGAACTGTGCGCGATGGCCAAACTCCACGTGACCGATGCCTGCTATGACGTCGCCGACCGCGCGCTTCAGCTTCACGGCGGCTACGGCTATCTGAGCGAGTACGGGCTGGAGAAGATCGTCCGCGACCTGCGGGTGCACCGAATCCTCGAGGGAACCAACGAAATCATGCGCGTGGTGATCGGGCGGGCCGAGGCCGCCCGGGCCCGCGCGTCCGCGTAGAAGGAGCCGACTCGATGAGCACCGTGGCATTCTTGGGACTGGGCCACATGGGCGGCCCGATGGCGGCGAACCTGGTCGCGGCCGGGCACGTCGTGCGCGGATTCGACCCGGTGCCCGCGCTGAAGGCGGCCGCAGAAAGCAAGGGCGCCACGGTGTTCGACAGCGGCGCCGAGGCCGTGGCCGACGCGGACGTGGTGATCACGTCGCTGCCAAGCGGTGCCATCGTCAAGGCGTGCTACGCCGAGGTGCTGGCCGCCGCCAAGGCCGGTGCGCTGTTCATCGACACCTCGACGATCTCCGTCGACGACGCCAGGGCCGTCAACGCGCAGGCCGCCGAGCACGGGTTCGCGCAGCTCGACGCACCGGTGTCGGGCGGCGTCAAGGGTGCCACCGCGGGCACGTTGGCGTTCATGGTTGGCGGTGACGACGCCGCCGTCGAGCGGGCCAGGCCAGTGCTGGAGCCGATGGCGGGCAAGATCATTCACTGCGGCAGCTCCGGCACCGGCCAATCCGCCAAGCTGTGCAACAACATGGTGCTTGCGGTGCAGCAGATCGCCATCGGCGAAGCCTTCGTGCTCGCCGAGAAGCTGGGCCTCTCCGCACAGTCGCTGTTCGACGTGATCACCGGCGCAACCGGTAACTGCTGGTCGGTCCACACGAATTGCCCGGTGCCCGGCCCGGTTCCGACCTCGCCGGCCAACAACGACTTCAAGCCGGGGTTCGCGACGGCGCTGATGAACAAGGACCTCGGCCTGGCAATGGACGCCGTCAGTTCCTCCGGC
>JAOPVF010000389.1 GCA_025963195.1 Mycobacterium sp.
GTGCTCATGATGTCTCCTCATTTTGTGTTGTCGCCGTCCCGGTGGACCGCGCTCACAGGTAGGAGCGATGAGCCGCCAGATATCCCACGCTTTTTTTGAGACTTTTTCGAAGACTTTTTCTGGCCCCGCGTGGGGGACGCTGACCAGGTGTTATCTGGTCGCGCCGCCGGAATACGGGCCCTTAGCCAGTCAACGCTGCGAGCAAGGCAGGCATCGACACCGTCGCGAAGCCGATCGCCGAATCGGCGATGCCGTACGGAATCACCAATGTCTCGGCATGCACCAGCGCACCGCAGGAGTAGACGACGTTGGGCACGTAGCCGTTCTGCTCGTCGGCGGCAGGCGAGAGCAGTGGGTGACGGAGCCTGCCGATGATCTTGGTCGGGTCGTCGAGGTCGAGCAGGATGGCGCCGATGCTGTAGGTGCGCATCGGTCCGACGCCGTGGGTGAGCACCAGCCAGCCTGCGTCGGTTTCGATGGGCGGCCCGCAGTTCCCGAGCTGCAGCACCTCCCACGCGTTGACCGGCTGCTGGCAAGGCGACGAATTCGCCCACACCAGAAGGTGATCGGAGACGGCGAACGTGTTGGTTTCGCGGTCGGATCGCGACATCGCCGCAAAGCGCCCGTCGATCCGACGGGGGAAGAGCGCAAGGCCCTTGTTGGCGGCCGCGCGCCCGACGATCGGCTTGGAGGTAAAGCACCGGAAATCCGACGTCTCGAGCAGCTGCTGACTGATGCGCGATCCGCTGTACGCCGTATAGGTGGCGTAGTACGTGACCGTGCCGTCGTCGTCGACGAACCGGACGAACCGGCCGTCCTCGATGCCGGCTGCCTCGGCGCCCATGGCTGGCCGCAGCACACGCTCGGAAAGCATTGTGCCGTCGGCGAAAACAACGGAGTAGGTGCGCTCGGCGATCGATCGGATCTCAGCGATCGTCGACCGGGCACGCCCTCGGGTCCGCATGTGGGTCAGCAGTGTGTCGAGCTGTTCGTCGAGGTCGTCGCGGGTGAACCGGTCACCCAGCGCGTCGAGGACGTAGTCGGCGGCCTCCCTGGCATCACCGAGTCTGGCCAGCTCGTTGCGGAACACGGCCCCGTCGAGGAGAGCTTGAGTCGCCGCACCGGTGCCGGCGAACGGCACCGTCGCATCGATCGAGACACGTCCATCGGCGGCCACGACGCCGGTCCGGAATCCCATCGAGGACTGATGTCCTTCCCCGATGCCGCGCACGCTCATTACGAAACGCAGGCTGCCCTCGGCCGTCCCGGTCTGGTCGGGATGGGCCACCATGCTCGGGTTGCACAGAGCAGCACCCTCGATGGCGTACTCGCTGGTGAAGGCCGCTCCCAGCAACACCTTTCGCGCCTCAGTGAGCCGCCGGACGGGATCAAGCCGGTCGGCGAGCACGTCCGCATGCCGATGGAAGGTACCGAGCAGGTCGCGGTGGCGTCCGTCGAAGCGGGCGACGACGTCGTCCAGGGCAGACTGCACGTGCTCTTCGGTCAGCGCGAGGATGCGGGCGAGCACGACGCCTGCTCTTGACTCCTGGTGCTCGAAACCCTCTTGGCCGGGTACGAAGAGCTGAGTGACGACCCGCGATGGGTCGGCGGCGAGTCGCAGCGGGCTGCGGGTCACCAGATCGGTTTGCACCGAAGTCATTGCCTCACAGCCGAGATGCGTCGGGCATGCTGCATGGTCGACAGCGCTGCCAGCGTCGACTCCGCACCCTGATTGCGGTTCACCCCGTCGGCGTGCAGGCCATCGAACCCGCCGCCGGTCTTGGCGTCCCACATGACCTGTCCCGCATCGTTGTCGCCCTCGAACCAAGCGGCCGCCCTCCGGACGCCGTCGGGCCAGCTCGGGCTGGGATCGGCGGCAGCCGCGCGCGCACACGCATCGGCGAGCGAGGACACCTCGATCGGCTGCTGGTCGAAGGCGGGCCGGAGGTCACCGGCGCCTCGCCCCCCGACCGGGGTTGGCGAGAAGTGTCCGTCGACCGTCTCGTAGTCGACCAGCCAGCCGAGCAGATCCAGACCGCGTCGTTGCAGCGCCGCATCGTCGAGCGCGGTACCCGCTGCGATCATCGCCTCGGCGAGAACGGCATTGGCGTAAGCCAGCCGTGGCTCGGGCCACGGCCACTCCGGGTCGTCGCCCGGCGCGATGACCGTACGGGCGTAGGAGCTGAGCAGCTCTCGAGCCTCGACGTGGTTGGGGTCGGCGGTGAGCAGTTCGGCGGCGCCCAATGCCGCGAAGGCCATGGCCCGCGGTGACGACGACCGCTGTAGGACGGCTCGCTCGAACTGGATCTTCGCCGACTCACGCACGAACGCGGTGTTCCCTTGGGCGGCAGCGGTTCCCAGTCCCCAGATGCACCTGCCCCATGAGTCGTCCAGTGCGGGCTCGTCGGTCCACTTGCCCGTGCTGTCCATCCGGTTGCGGCACGCGCCGGTGAGTGCCTGCGCTTCGCCGAGGAACCGCATCGCCAGCCCGGCAATACCATTCAATTTTCGATCGGGGTCGGGCTCCTCACGGCTGACGACGACCAGCACCCTTGCCATGTCATCGGTGCAGTAGCCGTGTTCAGTCGCCGGTTCGGTCAGATTGGCGTGCTCGAACGTGCCGCGACGATCGGTCATGTGCAACAAGTGGTCGAACACCGGACCATGCACCGGCGCGGTCATACCAGTGCCCGGCGCTCGAATACGAGTCGTTGTGCCAGAGCCAGATACGACTTCGCGATCGCCGGCCAGGCCAACGTCGGGGCCAGCCGGCGGCCCTCGGCCGCCATGGACCCGGCGAGACGCGGATCGGACAGCACCTGTCGCAGCGCAAAGGTCATCGCATCGGGATCGTCATGGTCGACGACGATGCCCGCGCCAGTGCCGAGGAGTTCGATGGCATGTGGGAACGCGGTGGCGACGACGGGCCTGCCGCTCGCGACGGCGTCCACCAGAACACCGGACGTGATCTGCTCGGTCGAGTCGTATGGCAGCACCACCACGGCGCAGGACTGGATCAACGCAGCGAGGGAGTTCACGTTGCGGTAATACGGGTCGAAGGACACCGACCCAGCCAGGCCGTTGCTACGTGCCTGTTCGGTGCGAGCCTCGCGGTATGCCTCGCCTTCGGCGGCCAGCACCTTGGGGTGCGTCCTGCCTGCGATCACGTACTGCGGCCTGCCGCGGAGTTCGTGCAGGGAACCCATCGACTCGATCACCCGCTCGACGCCCTTGCCGGGGCCAAGCAAACCCCAGGTCAACAGCGTCGGTCTGCCGCCCCGCTTGGAATGCAACCCCTGCGGGATGGTCGCGCCATGCGCGATGGTGCTGATCTTGTGCCGGTCGACGCCGAAGCCGTTGCGCAGGCGCGCGCTGGCCGCATCGGACATCACGACCATCTGATCGGCGAGTCCGGCGATCGTCTCGAGAACGGAATGCTGGTGCGGCGTCGGATTGAGCGGAACCGTGTGAGCGACCACGATCGACGGCACGCGCAGCCCGCGCATGACTTCGATGACCTCGTCCCCATCGGTGCCGCCGTAGATGCCGTACTCGTGCTGGATCACCGCTACGTCGGACTCGTTCAGCAAATCTGCCGACGCCGCAACCGACGCCGCCGAGCCGTTGACGAGCTCCCCGACCACGCGGGGGTCCGAGGACGGTTGCCCATCGGCCACCCGAACGACGCTGACGTCCGCACCGTTCGTCGCCAACCCATTGGACAGCGCCGCGCTGAACGTCGCGAGCCCGCAGACCGTCGACGGATAGGTACTGAGGACACCGAAACTCGAAGGTGCAGAATTTCGTTGCGCCCCAACGGGGTTGATAAAGGTACGACCAAGCGATATTGCAGTCAAAGTGATCCCGACCGTGCGAATGTCACGAAGTTGTCCGGCTTGAGCGGTTGCTCGTGGCGATCAGCGGAAGACGGCTGATTCATTCCGGACTGGTCGGTTTCCCAACGAGCCCTACACTACACCCTCACGGCCCGATCGGCGGCCTTCCACCGACGGGCGCCGGCCGGTCCGGTGGCGGCATCGGCCCCCGCTGACCTGCAACGTCGCCGGCGATGCGGCCGTACCGATTGATGCGCGAACGGCGACTCCACCGCTTCGGAATGACGCGAAATTAATTGATTCCGAGGGTATTTCGGACGCCATTCAGGCCGCGCCGACTCGAGACAAGGCTGCCCTGGCGGCGTAGAGTTCGAACATCGGGACCACCCAGGCCTCCGTCTCAAAAGAGGAAGCCAAATGACCGACAAATCGCCTCGCCAAGCCATGGCAAAGAAGTCCGGAAAGTCTCTGAAGGAGAAACGCGCGGACAAGCGCGCGAAGTCCGATCACACCTCGCAAGCCGAGACGGTGCTGAACTCCAAGAAGCGCTGACGTCGTAGCCAAAGCCCGAGGGCCCGGATGCTGATGCATCCGGGCCCTCGGGCTTGGTGGGGCTTACTTGCTCTTCTGGTGGTGGTGATGCTCGGCGGTGCCGGGCTGAGGAGTGTTGGCCTGGTGCGGGAAGGCCGGGTGCTGGGCCGGGCCGCTGGTGGCCGGGCCGTTGTAGCGGACCGTGGTCTCGGCGTGGCTGGCTGTCGCGGTACCCAGGGCGATCAGGGCGGGAGCGACGAGCAGAGCGGCGGTGGCGGCGACCCGGCGGGTGATGGCGTTCATGTGAATCTCCTTGTATGAGTGAGCTTTTGAGTTTCTCTGCCGACGTTTTCCGGCGATGAGACAACTATGTCGCACACTCAAGGAGATGTATGTCCGATGACCAGCCACTACACCGGACGAACCCCGTGTCCCCCGATCGGGGGACACGGGCCGGCACGACGCTTGACGACGCAGAACGAGCAAATTGACACCGCCGACGGGCGAACACGGTACAAAGGAAGGCATGGCCTGTGACCATCAATTTTCCATCTCGTCCGAGGATATCCTCGGCGTCGACGACGGTCATCTGGTGATCCGGTACGTGAACACCTGCAAGAAGTGCCGGGCCGTGACCGGCGAGCACGTCCAGCGCAAGCCGCTGCCGACGACGGCAGGCGGCGCCGACGCCCCAGACGCCTGAACAGGCGCTAAGCCGACCGATACGCGGTCACGAGACCGCGGTCGATCAGCCCCAGAACCGGCTCTTCTTCATCGACTGGTCGCCCTCCACGTCGGTCCACTCCTCCGACGCGTAGCTGTGCGGCTCCTTCGAGCCGCGACGTAGCACGTCAAGCCTGCCGTCGCGGTGCTGAACGTAGGCGTCGCCGAACCGCATGTACTCGTCGGTCCCGCCGTCGGGGAGCGTCACGGTGACCGTCATGAACGTGGCCGAGCCGTAGCTCAGCGCACCTTCTCGGGGATCGAATTCAGGGCTTGCAGGACGTGCACGGCCAGTTCGCCGGCAGCCTTGTCGCCAAGCTTGGAGTTGGCCGTGATGGTGTTCTTGACGAGATCGACCCGTCGGTCATAGGGCGAACGGAGCAGAGTTGGGGAGGCCATCGAATTTCCTTCATAGTCGGGCATGTTCGCTCGAAACCGAGCTGCCCGATGTTGATGACTTTACGCCGCCATCGGTCAACGGGTGTCGGTACGCCCATGCGGGTAGTCGGGCAGCCGGTGTTGGAATGACAGGATGTCGGTGTTCCGGACGGTCCCGTCGAGGATCTCGACCGCCCGGGACACGGTCTGGTCGGCCTCCCATGCGTCGCGCCCTGCGAGCACCGTTGGCAGGTAGGGCAGAAGCGCCTCGCTTATCTCCCAACTCGCGGAGTTCCACAGATAGGACGGGCTGTGATCGACCGCGTAGTAGGTGATGTTGGCGCCGACGGTGAACGTCGGGTGCTCGAACGAGGTGGGCCGGGCCCAGCTGAAACCCATTGCCTCATCACATGATACGTCGATGATGAGGCTACCCGGACGGAACGCGGCGAGGCCTTCCTCGTCCAGAAAGGTCAGTGGTGCGTTGGTGTCCTGCAACACGCAGTTGACGACGATGTCGTGCTCGGCCAGGTAGGGGGTCAGCGGCATCCTGCCTTCTGGGGTGAGCGCGAAACTCATCGACGACCCGCCGTCAGGGTCGTAGTCGTGCTCGAACTGGACGATGTTCGCCGAATGGATCGGTGAGGCTACTTCCGTCACACCGCGGTTGGTGAAGATGTCGACGTCGTGTATCCCGCTTGCACTCAAAGCCGTCACCGCACCCCGTGCGGTGGCGCCGAAGCCGATGACGGCCGCCCGCAGCCGGCGGCCGTACATGCCCGTCGACCCGATGAGCTCCAGGGCGTGCAGCACCGAGCAGTAGCCGGCAATCTCGTTGTTCTTGTGGAACACATGCAATTTGAACGAGCCGTCGTCACCCCACAGGTTCATCGCTTCGAAGGCGATCAGCGTTTGCCGACGCTCGATGGCCTGCTGAGTCAGTTCCCGGTCCTGGACGCAGTGCGGCCAGCCCCACAGCGCCTGGCCGACACGAAGTTCGGCGAGATCGCTGGCCTCCGGCTTGATCAACAGCATGACGTCACAGTCCGCGATCAACTGCTCGCGTGAGCGCACACCGGCTGACAACTCCGATAGTTCCGCGTCGGAGACGCCGAAGTTGGCCCCGTAGCCGCGCTCGAAATAGATGTCGGCGCGAAGGTCGGCATCGATGCGGTCGAGATGGTCTGGATGGATGGGAACGCGGCGTTCGTTCTCCTTGCCGGTGCTGCCGATGACGCCGAGTTTGAGTTGTGCCACGTGCCCTCCGAGGGGTCGTCCTTCACGCAGGACGCCGTCGCTTCCCTCGGCGTCCACGTCGGCCACCTGCGGCTACTCTAGCCCCTCCGACCCACGTCAGCGTCGGCTCAACGGTCGTGACGTAGTACGAGACGGCTCTGCGTAGTGGAAGCGGGGAGACCGCAGCGCTCTACGCCCCGACCGCCTGCGCCGCGAGCACGTTGCGCGCGATCTCGTCGAGGTGGGTCTCCCACGTTCCGCAGCAACCGCCCCACATGTCGATGTGCGGGTACTGCCTGGCCACACCGCCCATGAGTTCGCCGAGCCGCACGGGGTCACCCGCCTCGAGATGGCCGAGCGTGCAGAGCGAAATCTTGTCCATCATCGCGGCATTGGGTCGCAGGCACCGCACGCGCTCGAACCACGCGCCCGGCTCGATGGCCGGTGTGAACTCCAACGGGTGCGAGCAGTTGATGCCGTAGAACGCGGGCCGGTCCTCGCCAGTCTGCGCGTCGACCGTCTCGATCGCATCCTTCAGCGTCGGCCCCGACACGAGCCGGCTGGTGCTGTTGTCGAGGGTGAACGAGACCGACAGCGGCAAGCCCACTCGTGCGGCGGCGCGCGACAACCCGATGACCTCGGGCACGGAGTTGAACGTCATCGCCTCGACCAAGTCGACTTCGGCTCGGACCAGCGTGGCGAGTTGTTCACCGTGGTACTCCTCTGCCTCCTCGGCGGTAATCGTCAGATTCGTTTCGTATGCGTCGCCGCGGGGCCCGACGATGCCGGCGAACATGAGTGCGGGCACCTGCCCGACGTAGGGCTGGGCGACGTCGCGCAGGAAGCCGATCGATCGCATCTGCATGTCGGCCAGCGCATCACGGGAGTAGCCGAGCAGCGTGCCCCAGTCCGGGCTGGCCCGGTAGTCGAGCCCGCCCATGACGACTCCGAACCCGTGGCGGGCGGCGGTGTCGAGGTAGCGCCCGTACATCCCGCGAAGCTCTTTCACGGCACGCGGATCGTCGAGCAAGGGGAACATCGCGAACTGCGGCAGCTCGAACCCGTACTTGTACAGGATCTCGGTTTCCTGGCCGCCCTCGGTGAGGTAGTTCAGTCCAGGTTGCTGGTGCGGGAACTTCGTGGCCATGGTGGGTGCCTCTCCGAACCTGTGCGCTCGCTGTGAGCAAACTCAGGTTAAGCACGCACCTGGCGCCGGTAGGTGAGTTTGTCGAACTCGCGGCCATATTCGTCGACGGCAACCACGTCCATTTCGCTGACGAAGACACCTGGGCGGACGTCGACACGGATGAAGGCGTAACCGCGGTACCTCACCCGCGACCAGCCGACCGCCTCGTCTTGCTTGCCGCCCCGGGCGTCCCAGACGTAGCTGTTGGGCACGAACGTGTCGGCGAGTTCGTTGCCGCGGTAGCTTTCCAGCTCGCCGGGCTGGAAGTCGTAGCGGGGCCGTCCGCCGCATCCGACCGTGTAATAGACGGTGCCGTCGGTTTCCGGGTAGACGATTCCGTTGTCGCCTGCGACGGTCGTCGGTGTGTTGGCCCGGATGGGGTCGGTGCGTTCGAAGACGTGATTGTGGCCTTGGAGCACCAGGTCGACCTGGTACCGATCGAAGAGCTTGGTCCAGGCCGCCCGTACTCCACCGTCACTGGCATGCGACGCGGTGGTGGAGTACGCGCAGTGGTGAAAGAAGCAGACGATGAAGTCGATGTCGGGGTTGGCGCGGTGCGCCGCCAATGTGCG
>JAOPVF010000395.1 GCA_025963195.1 Mycobacterium sp.
TGGCGCGTGGCACTGTCGCTAAACCACACACCTCGCAAGACCTCCATGTGAGCGGAATTAGAAATCCCACATGGTGTTCTTACGTTTTGCTCATCGTTGACAGCAGAAACATAACGGGGAGGCATCCACCCGGCAACGCAAGCGCACTGTCGACCGAAGTCGTGTCGGGAGTCGCACGGAGTATGCTGAGGCTGGCTACGGCTGCATTGGGGCGCGAGCGCTGGGCTAGCGCCGACGGGGAAACGGGTCGGGGCCTTGCGTAGCGCAGTGGTTGCCGAATTGTGCGGTGGGACCAACCATTTCCCAGCTTAGATGGGAAATCACAGCTCAGGCATGGTGCGGCGGAACGTTGTCCCGCAGCCAGCGGTCGCGCTCGGCGTCGTCGGCGGGCGCGGGATCGTCGCGTTCGTCACCGGTGGTATCGGGAATGGAATCACCGAAAATCTTGTTAACTAGATGTCGCGATGGCCGGGTGGGCTCGCTCACAGGAGGCCTCCAGTGTGACGAAGATCACATTTCACTCTTCGTAGCTGTTTACGCTCTGATAACCCAATGCGGGCCCTCGTGTCAACCGTTGATGACAGCCATGAATGCCGCCCAGACCTGCCCGTTGGGCAGGTGGGCGGCATCAGCGAGTGCAACGGTGTCAGATCTCCAGGCTGGATAGCTGACCGATGATCTGGGCCGCCAGCGGCCCCAATGTGGCCATGCCGTCGCGCACCGCGCCCCTCGACCCTGCGATGTTGACGACGAGGGTGCTACCGGAGATTCCCGCCAGGCCCCTGGAGACGCCCGCATCGACGATGCCGGCCGACAGGCCGGACGCGCGGAGTGCTTCGGAGATGCCGAGGATCTCGCGATCCAGGATGGTGGTGGTGGCCTCGGGTGTGACGTCGCGCGGCGTGACACCGGTGCCGCCGACGGAGATCACCAGATCGACACCGCCGATCACGGCGGTATTCAGCGCGTTGCGGATCTCGATCTCATCGGCGGAGACCACCACGACGCCATCGACGACGAAGCCGGCCTCGCCGAGCAGTTCGGCGACCAGCGGTCCGCTGTGATCTTCCTCGTCACCGTGCGCGGTGCGGTCGTCGACGACGACCACGAGTGCACGTCCGACCAGTTCCCCAGGCTGTTCCATGAATGCAACCGTATATCCCGACGCCGACAGCGGCGTTGTCATTTTCAGGGCGGGGCGGCCCGGCGCGATGGTCACTGTGCCGCCTTGCCCAGCGTGACCTGCACCGTCTGGGGCTTGCCCGACGTGTCGAGGTAGGTCAGCGTGACCTGATCTCCTGGCGCCTTCGAGCGGACCGCGGCGACCAAGGCGTCCGCGCTGCCGATCACCCGGTCGTCGACCTTGGTGACGATGACGCCGCTGGGAAGCCCAGCCGCCGCCGCCGCGCCACCACTGGTCACGTCGACGATCTTGGCGCCGTCGGCGCCCGCGTCGTTCCCGACCTGCACGCCGAGCGAGGCGTGCGACGCCGTGCCGTTCTGGATCAGTTCGTCGGCGATGCGCTTGGCCTGATCGACGGGAATCGCGAAGCCGAGGCCGATGGAGCCGCTCTGTGACGACGCCGATTCTCCGCCGAGCGTCGCGATGGCCGAGTTCACACCGACCAGTTCGCCGTTCATGTTGACCAGCGCGCCACCCGAGTTGCCGGGGTTGATCGCTGCGTCGGTCTGGATGGCGTCGAGCACGGTGTTCTGATTCTGTGCGTCACCGCCCGCGGCCACCGGCCGGTTGAGGGCGCTGACGATGCCCGTGGTGACGGTGCCCTCGAGGCCGAGCGGCGAACCGATCGCGACCACGTCTTGGCCGACCCTCAAATTGCCCGACGAGCCGAGTGTGATCGGGGTCAAACCGGACGCGCCTTCGGCCCGCACCACGGCGATGTCGCTGCTCGGGTCGGTGCCCACGACGGTGAACGTCGTGGTGTTGCCGTCGGCGAAGGTGACCTTGGTCTGTGTGGGGGCGGGTGCGCCTGGAGCGCCTGGAGGAGCCCCTGCTGATCCGTCTTTGGCCGCGGCCACCACGTGGTTGTTGGTCAGGATCAGGCCGTCGGACGACAGGATGATGCCTGAGCCCTCCTCCGACTGCTTTCCCATGTCGGTCTCCAGCTTGACCACGCTGGGAACCACCTTGGCCGCCACCTGCTCGACCGATCCGGCGGGCAGGCTGGCCGCCGGCTCGCTGGGAGCCGCGCCGGAGACGCTGGTGGTTACGGTGGGACGGTCCGGCTTGACCAGCGTCGCGACTCCGCCGCCGACGCCAGCCGAGACGAGCGCGATGGCCAGTGCACCGATGGTCAAAGCACCTGCGCGAGAACGTTTCCGAGGTGCGTGGGGCGGTGGCGGACCGGGCATCACCTGCGTCTGAGGAGCACCGCGATATGGGTCGTGCGGACCGCGGTAGGCCTGTTGCTGGGTGGGCTGTTGCTGGGTCGCGTAGCGCCAGTCGTAGGACTGCTGCGGTGCACCGGGCCGCTGGCCGGGATAACCCGGCGCCATGCGGTCATGAGGGCCCGGGCGATGACCAGGCGGTGGCGGTGGCGAATATCTCGGATGATTCGTCATGGCTGGTCGGTGCTCTTCCCTCGAGTAGTTCGCGACGTCGGTCTTACGAGTAGAACGATCGGCGCACTCCGACTGTGCCCCTGCGGCCTGAGAATCCACTTAGAAACCGATCGGCACATTCCGAGACTTTGCACATTGAACCCCCGCCCGATTCACCCATTCTCGGCGCTAGTGCCGGTCCCGTCCACCGCGCTGGGCTGGCGTGTCGCAACGGGCCTGCCTGGCAGCACCACGTGAATCGACGCCCCCGGCGGATCGCCACCGGGCACGGTGTCGTCGATCCGAAGCGTCCCACCGTGTTTCATCACCACCTGCTTGACGATCGCCAGTCCAAGGCCCGAGCCCGGCAGACCACGCGCCGACGTGGAGCGATAGAACCGCTCGAACACCAGCCTCCGCTCCTGCTGTGGGATGCCCGGCCCGCGATCGGATACCACGAGCTCGGCGTTGACCGCGTCGAATCGGATCAGGCGCACACCCACCCGACCGCCCGGCGGGCTCCACTTCGCGGCATTGTCGAGCAGGTTGAGCACCGCCCGCGACAACCCGGCGGCGTCTCCATAGACCTGCCAGCCCTCGACGTGTACGTCGAACTCAATGTCGTTGCGGCGCCTGCGGACTCGCTCGAGACTGGCGGCCACCACCTCCGACATGTCGACGGGCTCGTGCACGGTGACGCCCGCGTCGTCACGAGTCAGATCGACCAGATCGCCGACCAATGTGGACAACTCCTCGATCTGGGCGATGACGTCGGACTGCAGACCCGCCATCTCCTCGTCGGGCAGGCGCGGTGCGCCCGGCGCCATCGAGGCCATCAACAACTCCACGTTCGTGCGCAGTGACGTCAGCGGCGTGCGCAGCTCGTGGCCGGCGTCGGACACCAGCCTCGCCTGACGCTCCCTCGACTCGGCAAGCGCGCGCAACATCATGTTGAACGCCTCGGTCAGCCGGGCCAACTCGTCGTTCCCATGAACCGGGATGGGCCGCAGATCTTCGGTACGCGCCACCCGCTCGGTGGCCTCGGTGAGCCTCGCCACGGGACGCAAACCAGTGCGCGCGACCGTGCCACCCGCGATCGCGGCCACCGCCATGCCGAGGCCGCCGACGATGAGCAGGATGGTGCCGAGCCGTTTGAGCACCTCGCCGGTGGGCGCCAGGCTCTTCGAGATCAGCAGGGAGCTGCCGTTGGAGAGATGGACGGCCAGCACGCGCTGATTGTTCGTCGTGCGCAACGACATCAGCAGCTTGCCCTGAACGACGTCCTTCTCCGGATCTCCGAGCGGCAGGGTCTGCCCCTGCTGATTCGCGGTAAAGATCGTCCGGCCCGGGATCACCAACATGGCGTTGACGTCGGAGTACGCCGTGCCCTCGATGGCCTTGCCGGGGTCGGCCGCCAGCGAGCCGCTCTCGATGAGCAACCGGGCGCGGCTCTGCAGTTGGCTGTCGATGTCGTCGTAGAGCGCACGCGACACCACCGCGTAGACCGCGAGTGCCATCAGCACCACGACCATCGCGACCATCGACATGGCCAGCAGCATCACCCGCCACCGCAGCGAGACGGAGCTGGCGTCGTGCAGGGAGGCCTGCAGCGGGGGCGCCCGGTGGAACGACTCCTTCCACGTCTTGACCACCGACATCAGGGTGGAGTCTCACGCAGCACGTAACCCACACCTCGCACGGTGTGGATCAGTCGCAGCTCCCCCTCGGCTTCGGTCTTGCGGCGCAGGTATCCGACGTACACCTCGAGGGCGTTGCCGGAGGTCGGAAAGTCGAAGCCCCACACCTCTTCGAGGATGCGGCTGCGGGTCAGCACCCGGCGCGGGTTGGCGATCAGCATCTCCAACAACGAGAACTCGGTCCTGGTCAGGCTGATCTGGCGGTCCCCTCGGGTGACCTCCCTGGTGACCGGGTCGAGGCTCAGGTCGGAGAACGTCATGGCGGCCGATTCGGCGTGGTCGTCGACGGTGCGGCGGCGCAGCAGCGCGCGCATCCTCGCGAGGAGCTCCTCGAGAGCGAACGGCTTGGGCAGGTAGTCATCGGCGCCCGCGTCGAGACCGGCCACCCGTTCGGACACCGAGTCCCGAGCGGTCAGCACCAGAATGGGCAAGTCGTCACCACTGCTGCGGAGCTGACGGCAGACCTCGAGGCCGTCCAGCCTCGGCATCATCACGTCGAGGACAAGGGCGTCCGGTCGATCACTGGCTATCCGGTCGAGGGCTTCCAGACCATCCTGGGCCAACTCGACGGAGTAACCGTTGAAGGCAAGCGACCGGCGCAGGGATTCGCGCACCGCGCGATCGTCATCGACGACAAGTATGCGCACAGCCACAGTGTCAACCCACTGTCTGAGAGAGGGCTGAGAGGCGCGCCGAGTTAGCGGCGGTCGAGGTCGATCAGGCCGAGACGGGCGGCCTTGAGTAGCCGACGCGGCACCTTGTGCTGCTGACCGGCAACGTTGACGCCGACGAGATCGGTCGCAGTGGCCTTCCACTGCGAGCGACGGCTACGGGTGTTCGACCGCGACATTCTGCGCTTGGGCACAGCCATGATCGGCTCTCCTCTTCAATGGGATCAAAATCTGGTAGCCGCACAGACCTTCGGGCGTCGGCAATTGCCCCTCAGGATAGCCGGTGAGCTGCGTAGCCTCCAAAAGGAGGGATTTCGGCGTGCTTTTCGGCGCCCAGCGCGGGCGAACACGCCGAAATCGCGGCTTGACGTGGGACCCGTGGTACCGACTAACCTACCGGGTGGTTGGTTGGTGGCGCCGACATGATGAGGAGAGCAGTGAGCCGAGAAATCGGACCAGTTCGGATCGGCAACTGCTCGGGCTTCTACGGCGATCGGCATTCCGCGATGCGGGAGATGCTCGCCGGCGGCGAACTCGACTACGTCACCGGCGACTACCTCGCCGAACTGACCATGCTGATCCTGGCGCGCGACCGGGCCAAGTCGCCTGAACGCGGTTATGCGAAGACGTTCCTGACCCAGCTCGAGGAGTGCCTCGGCACGGCGCTCGACAAGGGCGTGCGGATCGTCGCCAACGCCGGCGGTCTCAATCCCGCTGGGCTGGCTGCCGCAATAAGGGCGCTGGCGGACCGTCTCGGACTCGACGCGAAGATCGCCCACGTCGAGGGTGACGATCTGATCGCCCGCGCGGCGGAACTTGGCTTCGGAACGCCTCTGTCGGCCAACGCGTATCTCGGCGCCTGGGGCATCGTCGACTGTCTGAACGCGGGCGCCGACGTCGTCGTCACGGGCCGAGTCACGGACGCCTCGGTGATCGTCGGGCCGGCCGCGGCCCACTTCGGCTGGAACCGTAACGACTACGACGCCCTCGCCGGGGCGGTGGCCGCGGGTCACGTCATCGAATGCGGCGTCCAGGCCACCGGCGGCAACTACGCCTTCTTCACCGAGATACCGGACCTGCTCAACACCGGCTTTCCGATCGCCGAGATCGACGCCGACGGATCGTCGGTGATCACCAAGCACCCCGGCACCGGCGGCCTGGTCAGCGTCGACACCGTCACTGCCCAGCTGCTCTACGAGATCGGCGGGGCGCGCTACGCCAA
>JAOPVF010000173.1 GCA_025963195.1 Mycobacterium sp.
ACCGCTGACGGTGAAGCCCATGGCGCCTGCGGGGTCGCCAACGTTGCCGTTGCGCACGATCGAGAACGGCGCATACCCCCCGGCAGGCATGCCGGCGGTCGTCGTCGGGGCCGGAGGACTGGCCGGCGTCGTCAGCGTTGCCGACGGGTTCACGCTTGGCGCGGTGAGTACCGGGTTGCCGTCGGAGCGGTCCGTACCCGCCCAGCCGATCAGGGCGATCAGCGCGGGAATGATCAGGAGTGCCAGAAGCCAGCCCAGGCCCGGTTGCCGTCGGTAGAACTTCGAGTCGGCCATAGGCCCCCCTATCGTCGGCAGCCAACCTATGGCCGCCTGGGAACGGTCGGTAGTCCGGTCAGCGAACGTCGAGCAGATCGATGACGAAGATCAGCGTCTTGCCAGACAGCCGGTGCCCCGAGCCCGCCGGTCCGTATGCCTGGGCCGGCGGGATGGTCAGCTTGCGCCGGCCACCCACATGCATGCCAGGAATACCGTCCTGCCAGCCCTGGATCAGGCCGCGCAGCGGGAACTCGATCGACTCGCCACGGTTCCACGAGCTGTCGAACTCCTCGCCGGTGTCGTACTCGACGCCGACGTAGTGCACCGTGACGGTGCCACCGGGGACGGCTTCTGCGCCGTCGCCAACCACTACGTCCTCGATCACCAGCTCAGCGGGTGCAGGACCGTCGGGGAATTCGATCTCGGGTTTCTTGTCGCTCGCCACGCTCAACACCGTAGTCGGGCAGACTGGTGGGGTGGATAAGGACCGTGACATTCTCGCCGAGGTCAACCAGCTCGTCTCCGAGGAGCGGGAACTCCGCGCCAAGGTGCAACACCACGAGATCGACGAAACCGAGGAGCATCGGCGGCTGCGCGCCGTGGAGGTTCAGCTCGACCAGTGTTGGGATCTGCTCCGGCAACGCCGGGCCCTGCGCGGGACCGGGCAGGATCCCGATCAGGCTCAGGTGCGTCCGCCCGATCAAGTCGAGGGCTACCTGAACTGACGGCAGCCGTGACGCCCGACGATCGCTTCGACGTCGTCATCGTCGGCGGCGGACACAACGGCCTCGTCGCCGCCGCCTACCTGGCGCGGGCGGGCCGAAGGGTGCGGGTGCTGGAGCGGTTGGATCACGTCGGGGGCGCCGCCGTTTCGGCGCATGCGTTCGAGGGCGTCGACGCCCGGCTGTCGCGTTACTCGTATCTCGTCAGCCTGCTGCCGCGGCGCATCCTCGACGATCTCGGGGCCAGGGTTCGCCTGTCCCGCCGGCGCGATTCGTCCTACACGCCGAACCCCGCCACCGCGGGCGAGACCGGCCTGCTGGTGGGGCGACACAGCACGTTCGACGCCATCGGCGCGGCCGATGACCAGCCGGGGTTCGACGACTTCTATCGCCGCTGCCGCACCGTCACCGGGCGGCTGTGGCCGACGTTGACCGAGCCGCTGCAGACCAGGCGCGCCGCGCGGGATCACGTGCTGGCGGGTGGCGATCCCGGCGCCGCCGTCGCATGGGACGAGATGATCGCAAGGCCGATCGGCGACGCGATCACCGGTGCGGTGCGCAACGACTTGGTCCGCGGCGTGATGGCCACCGACGCGCTGATCGGCACCTTCGCCCGTACCGACGATCCGTCGCTGGCCCAGAACGTGTGCTTCCTCTACCACCTGCTCGGCGGCGGCACCGGCGACTGGGACGTCCCCATCGGCGGCATGGGAGCGGTGAGCGGGGCGCTCGCCGCGGCGGCGTTCGGGCACGGCGCCGACATCGTCACCGGCGCCGACGTTGACGCCGTCACCCCGGACGGCGAGGTCACCTACCACCACGACGGGGCGGAGCATCGGATCCACGGTCAGACCGTGCTGGCCGGGGTGACGCCGACGGTGCTGGCACGTCTGCTCGGCGAACCGGAGCCGGCACAGGCGCCGGGCGCACAGGTCAAGGTGAACCTGATGCTGCGGCGGCTACCGCGGCTGCGTGACGAATCCGTGCGCCCCGAACAGGCTTTCAGCGGCACGTTCCACATCAACGAGAACCTCAGCCAGCTCGACGCCGCGTACGACCGCGCGCTTGGCGGTGCGGTGCCCGACCCGCTGCCGTGTGAGATCTACTGCCACTCGCTGAGCGATCCGACGATCCTGTCCGACGAACTGTCGCGTTCCGGCGCGCAGACGCTCACCGTGTTCGGTCTGCACACCCCGCACCATCTTCTTGCCGGATCCGATCCCGACGAGGTGCGGACACGGCTGACCGACGCTGTCCTGGCGTCGCTGGATTCCGTTCTCGCCGAGCCCATCCGGGACGTCGTGATGGACGACGCGCACGGCAGACCGTGCATCGAGGCGAAGACGACGGCGGATCTCGAGGATGCGCTCGGCATGACGGCGGGCAACATCTTCCACGGAGCTCTGCGCTGGCCGTTCGTCGAGGACGGTGAGCCGCTGGAGACTCCCGCCCAGCGCTGGGGTGTCGCCACCCCACACGACCGGATCCTGTTGTGCGGATCGGCTTCTCACCGGGGTGGCGCGGTGTCGGGGATCGGCGGGCACAACGCCGCGATGGCGGTGCTGGAGAGCTAACCGGCGGCCAGCTTGGCCAGGATGGTCTCGAGGGTGCGGAGTTCGGTCTGGCTCAGCACGGCGAACGGACGTGGTGCGGGATCGTCGACTTGGTCGATGCTCGCGACCACCTCGCGGCCTTTGTCGGTGAGCGAGACCAGCTTCGAGCGTCGGTTGGTCGGATCCGCTTCGCGCATGATCAGTCCGCGGTCCTCGAGGTCATTCAGGGCGACGGTGGTGGCGGGCGCGTCCATGGTGGCGGCTTCGGAGATCGACTTCGCCGTCATGGGCCGCCTGGCCAGCCTGCGCAGCACGCGCACCCTGCTGAACGGCAGCCCGGTGGTCTCGACGACGTCGCGCCTCCAGGCGTCGCGGTTGTCGAACACCACTGCTGCCATCATGCGCCACACCTGGTCGGCGCGCTGGTTATCCGACACGGATCCCCTCCTCCGTGATGACCGACGTGCCCGCGATCAGAGGGGCCATGCGCCTGGCGGACCGAATGCCGCGCTGCGACGTCGACAGGAAGCCGAGTGCGAAGATGACGACTCCGAGTCCGACGCACACGAACCATAGCGGCCGGGACGCTGCGGCGAAGTCCGATCCGCTCTGCGACAGCGCCGATCCCGCGACCGAACCACACAGCGCCACACCGATGCTCACGCCGATCTGCCGACTGGTCGACGTCACGGCCGACGCGGCGCCCGCACGGTCCAGCGGCATCCCGCTGACCGCCGCGTTGGTGAGGGGGGCGTTCACCATCGCGAAGCCGACGCCGAACACCGCGAAGATCCCCAGTAGCGCCCACACCGGGGTCGTCGCGGTGAGGAAGGTCAGCATCGCCGACGCCGTGGTAATCAGCGCGGCGGCTACCAACAGCGACGGACGGGAGCCGTAGCGGCCGACCAGTCGCCCGGACAGGGGCGAGAACAGCAGCGCGCCGATGGCGATCGGAAGATAGATCAGGCCGGTATGCAGGGCGGTGTAGTGCCGCTCGGACTGCAGGTACAACGACATCATGAACAGGAAGGCGCCCCACGCCGAGAACGCGCACACCGCGGTCAGCGTCGCCGATGCGAACGGGATGCTGCGGAAGAACCGCAGGTCGATGAACGGGTCGTGGCGCCTTGCCTCATACCGCAGGAAGGCGACGAAGGCCAGCACCGCGACGACTGCCACCGCGACCACGCGAGGGTTGGTCCAGCCCTGGCCGGGGCCTTCGATGAGCGTGAACACCACGCCGAACAGGAACACCACGGCAAGCCCCTGACCGATCGGGTCGACGTTGCGCATGGTCGCCGACTTGGTCTCGGGCACGAAGATCGCCGTCAATGCGATGGCCGCGGCGCAGATCGGCAGGTTGATCCAGAACACGGCCCGCCAGCTGATCAGCTCGATCATCAGGCCGCCGACCGTCGGTCCGAGCGCCATCGAGATGCCGATTACCGCGCCCCAGACGCCCAGCGCGCGCGCCCGCTCGACGCGACCGGTGAAGACCTGCGAGATGATGGACAGTGCAACGGGATTCAGCATCGAACCGCCGATCGCCTGCAGGAAGCGGGCAGCGATCAGCGTCTCGATGTTGGGCGCGAGGCTGCACAGCAGCGAGCTCACCGCAAAGACGGTGAGACCGATCTGGAAGACCCGCCTGCGGCCGAACCGGTCCCCCGTCGCGCCGGACAGCATCAGCAGCGAGGCCAACACCAGGGTGTACACGTCGACCACCCACTGCAACTGGGACGGCGACGCACCGAGGTCGGCACGGATGTTCGGGATCGCGACGTTGACGATCGTCGCGTCCATCGACACGATGAGCAGGCTGAGGCAGCAGGACATCAACACGATGGTCTTGCGCCGCGCGCTCAGAGTGCCGATGGTTTCATTCACACAACCATTGTGAAACTACAACTATTGCCCGTGCAACCGAGATCGACGTGAGTTGCGTCTCGCAGAAGGCGATTAGCGGTTGTTGATCGCGTCGTAGTCCCGCTCGGTGTAGCCGGTGTAGACCTGCCGCGGCCTACCGATCTTGCCGCCCGGCTCGTTGTGCATCTCTTGCCAGTGCGCGATCCAGCCGGGCAACCGGCCCAGCGCGAACAGCACCGTGAACATCCTGGTCGGGAAGCCAAGTGCGCGATAGATCACACCGGTGTAGAAGTCGACGTTCGGGTACAGCTTGCGCTCGATGAAGTACTCGTCGGTCAGCGCGACCTCTTCGAGCGCCTTGCCGATGGCCAGCAGATCGTCGTCACCGCCCAGCTTGCCGAGGATCTTGTCGGCCTGCTCCTTGACGATGCGCGCCCGCGGGTCGTAGTTCTTGTAGACCCGGTGGCCGAAGCCCATGAGCTTGACGCCGTCTTCCTTGTTCTTCACCTTCTTGACGAATTCGTGAACGTCGCCACCCTGCTTGCGGATGTCCTCGAGCATCTCGAGCACGGCCTGGTTGGCGCCGCCGTGCAGCGGTCCCCACAGCGCGTTGATGCCGCCAGAGATCGACGTGAACAGGTTGGCCTGTGACGAGCCGACCAGCCGCACCGTCGACGTCGAGCAGTTCTGCTCGTGGTCGGCGTGCAGGATCAACAGCATGTCCAGTGCCCGAACGATCTCCGGATCCACTTCGTAGGGCTCGGCGGGGAAGCCGAACGTCATCCGCAGGAAGTTCTCGACCAGGGTCAACGAGTTGTCCGGGTAGAGGAACGGCTGGCCAACGGACTTCTTGTAGGCGTAGGCGGCGATGGTGGGCAGCTTGGCCAGCAGCCGGATCGTCGACAGCTCGACCTGCGCCTTGTCCAGGGGATCGAGCGAGTCCTGGTAGTACGCCGACAGCGCGTTGACGGCGCTGGACAGCACCGGCATCGGGTGGGCGTTGCGCGGGAAGCCGTCGAAGAAGCGCTTGAGATCCTCGTGAAGCAGGGTGTGCCGCTGGATCTGGTTGGTGAACGTCTCCAGCTGACCGGTGGTCGGCAGCTCGCCGTAGATCAGCAAGTAGCTGACCTCGATGAAGGTCGACTTCTCCGCCAGCTGCTCGATCGGGTAGCCGCGGTACCGCAGGATGCCCGCGTCACCGTCGATGTAGGTGATGGCGCTCTTGGTGGCCGACGTGTTCACGAACCCGCCGTCGTACGTGGTGTAGCCGGTCTTGGCCAGCAGCGATCCCAAAGCGATGGCGTCGGATCCCTCAGTTGCCTGCACGATCTCCAAGTCGATCTCACCACCCGGATAACCGAGCTTGGCGACCTCGCCGGAATTGGAGTTTTCGGGCACGTTAACCCCTTCTGCGGTTATCGACTGCAACAGAGCTGTCGGTCACTAGTGAAAGTAGTCGCTTCGTACCTAGCGCGCTTGCGGGGGGTTGGAGTCGGGTTCTCGCTCGGGTTTTCGCCATGGCAACCAGGACCTGCGGAACAGCTCGAAGCTCGCGCACATCCGGTCGCAGACGATGCTCGACTCGATCGGCTCGTTGCCTGGCTGACCGAGGTCGGCGAACGAGGCGGCGAAGAGCAACGTCCAGGTGTCGACCACGATGCGTACCGCCGGATGGTCGGCCGTCACCCCCATCCGCCTTCCGATGACCTTGGCCGACGCGTTCTTCGAGAGGTTCCGCTGATATCTGAATGCCGACTGGTTGAACGACGTCGACTCGTTGACGATCTGGATCAGCACCGCCATCCCATTGAACGCCTGCGTCTGATGGTCCAGCGCCGGGCCGAACACCTCGAGATGCGCGAGCAGCAGCGCCTCGTATTCGGTGATGTCGGTGTGCTGATGCTCGAGCGCCGCGGCTATGTGGGCGTCGAGTTCGTCCGCAATGGCGGCGATGACGGAGTCCTTGGTCGGGAAGTACCGGCTGAACGTCCGTGGCGCGACATCGGCGGCGGCGGCGATCTGCTCGACCGTGGTGTTGTCGAACCCATGCCGAAGGCAAAGCTCGGCCGCCGCCTCCATTAGGCTCGCGCGCGTCCGCAGCTTCTTGCGTTCCCGTAGTCCGGATACCAAGTTTTCAGCCATACACCTGCTCGTAGTCGGCAGCGGGCTCCGGCAGATCCGAGGCGATGGCCGCCACCTGGTCGAATGCCTCGTTGATGCGATCCACCATCACCATCGGGCCCAGCCGGAACGTGTCGGTGTCGGTGATGAGATCACCGCAGGCGGTGACGACCGTCGACGCGAAGATGGATGCGACCAGACGCCTGCGGCGGTCGTCGACGTCGACGCCCATCCGCTTGGCAAGGACGACCTCCGTGGCCTCGTGCCGGAATTCGAAGGCGGACCTGCGCAGCGTGTCCGACGCGTTGATGACGCGCAGCATGAGGATGATCCGCTCCGTGGTCAGTCTGCCGACCTGCCGGCTCGCCACCCGCGTCAATACCGCCACGTGCGCCTGCCGCAACGCCTCGAGCGGTCCGACCTCCGACGGCACCGTCTCGAGTTCGATCAACACCTCGTGGGAGTAGTCCTCGACGAGGGTCATGAACGCCGCGTCCTTGGTCGCGAAGTACCGGCTGAACGTGCGCGGCGACACGTCGGCCGCCGCCGCGATCTGTTCGACCGTCGTGCTCTCGTAACCGTTGCGCAGACAGAGCTCCATCGCCGCATCGATGAGTATCGCGCGGGTCCGTAGTTTCTTTCGCTCGCGCAAGCCGGGGACCGAGTCCTCCGGGAGTTCAGCCACGCGCGGAATATTAACTCTCCTATCTATGAAAAAGTTAAGTCGTTAGTCCGGTTATGCGATAGCGCACGAACGCAGGAACCACGAGTGCGGCGACGACGACGCCGATCACGACCAGCACGCCTCCGCCCGTCGCGGCCACCGCAGTCCCCATCACCGCGGCGGCAGCGCCGTGTAGTGCATCGGCCAGCCGCGGCCCGCCCGCGACCACGACGGTGAAGACACCCTGCAACCGCCCTCGCAATTCATCGGACGCCGCCTGTTGCAGGATCGACTGCCGGAACGCGGACGACACCATGTCCGCCGCTCCGCCGATAGCTAGGAACGCGAGCGCAATCCACAGCCAGGCGTGCGCGGACCCATGGGCGAGCCAGCTCGCAACCCCGAAACCGGCTATCGCCAGACCCCAGACGACGATCGCAACCACCACCGCGAGACCTTGACGCCGGATCCGCGGCAACCACCCGGAGAACACTCCGCCCGCGACCGCGCCCACCGCCATCGATGCGGCCAGCAGGGCCATGGTGGTGCCGCCCTCGATGGGGCCGCCGAAGCTCTGGTGAGCCATCTGCGGGAAGAGCGCCCGCGGCATGCCGAGGATCATCGCGATCAGGTCGACGACGAACGACATCAACACCACCCGGTTGCCAGCCAGGTACCGGAAGCCGTCGAGCACCGCGGCGAATCCCCACTGGCCGGACTTCAGCAGGGACGAGACGGGCATCGGCGTGAGCCGGAACGTCGCCCAGATCGGCAGCACACAGGTAATCGCATCGATCATGTACAGCGTGGACAGGTCTACCCAGCGCAACATGACCCCGGCGAGCAACGGTCCGACGATGGCGCCGAACTGGAACACCGTCATGTTCAGTGAGTTGGCTGCGGGCAGCTGATCGCCAGGAATCATCCGCGGGATGGCGGCCGACCGGGTCGGCGAATTGACCGCGTAGAACGCCTGCTGGAACGACAGCAGACACAGCACGACCCACACGTTGTTCAGCTCGAGCGCCGACTGCAACCACAGCAGCACCGACGCCACCGCCAGCCCGCAGGAGGTGATGATCAGCAGCAGCCTGCGGTCCATCGCGTCGGCCCATGCGCCGCCCCACAGCCCGAACACGATGAGCGGAACGAGGGCGAAGAGCCCGGCAAGACCGACGTACGCCGAGTTCTGCGTCAGCGCATACAGCTGTACCGGTACTGCGAAGATCGTGAGGTTGCCGCCGATGACGGTGACGATGCCTGCGAGCCACAGCCGGCGGAAGTCGAGTGTCCGTAGCGGTGTGGTGTCGGCGAAGAGCCTAGCCACTCGTCAGGGCGAGCGAAGCGACGGGAAATGTTGTCAGGGCGAGCGAAGCGACGGGAAGAATCGTCAGGGCGAGCGGAGCGACGGGAAGAATCGTCAGGGCGAGCGAAGCGACGGGAAGAATCACGGTTGCAGCCGCTCGACGCGAGCGCCCGTCACGCGAATTCTGTTGTGCACCCGATTCTCCCGGCCCTGCCAGAACTCGACGACCTCGGGCGCGATGAGGTAACCACCCCAATTCGGGGGCACCGGCACGGCGTCGAGGTCGGCGAACCTCTCCGTCACCTCGGCCAGCTGCACGAGCAGCGCCGCGCGCGACGCGATCGGCCGGGACTGGTGCGAGGCCCACGCCCCGAGCTGCGAGCCGCGCGGCCGCTTCGACCAGTAGTCGGCCGTGTTCTCCTGCGACACCTTGGTCACCGGGCCGCGGACGTGTACCTGGCGGCCGAGGGCAAACCACGGGAAGGTGGCCGAGGCGTACGGCGTCGTGGCGAGTTGCTCGCCCTTCTCGGAGTCGTAGTTCGTGAAGAACGTGATGCCGGTTTCGCCCACGCTCTTGCACAACACGGTCCTAGTGACCGGCCTTCCCGCTGCGTCGACGGTGCCGACCACCATCGCGTTCGGCTCGCCAAGGTTTGCCGCCTGGGCGTCGGCCAACCACTTGCGCAGCAAGACAACCCATCCGTCGGGCTCCTCGCCGACCCAGTCGACATCGAGATCGGGGCTGCCGTCCTTCTCAACCGAGCCGTACTCCACCCGCATTCGCGCCAGCTGGTCACTTCCCTCCGCAGAATTCACGTGCTCGACGCTACGCCCGCGCGCTCTCCGTTTCCTTACCGACCGGTAGTGACGGCGGCAGGCCTTGGTGCGAGAATCTGGCCATGACTGCTGTGCCCGACGGCTTCGTCGAGGGTCTCGAAGGCATCGTGGCCTTCACCACCGAGATCGCGGAACCCGACAAGGACGGCGGGGCACTTCGGTACCGCGGCGTCGACATCGAGGACCTGGTCGTCCGACGTGTCACGTTCGGCGACGTGTGGGCCCTCCTGGTCGACGGCAGATTCGGTCACGGCCTGCCGCCCGCCGAACCGTTCCCCCTGCCGATCCACAGCGGCGACGTCAGGGTCGACGTGCAGGCGGGCCTGGCCATGCTCGCCCCGATCTGGGGCTATCCCCCGATCCTCGACATCGACGAGGCGACCGCCCGCGAACAGCTGGCCCGGGCGTCGGTGATGGCTCTTTCGTACGTGGCGCAGTCCGCCCGCGGCATCCATCAGCCGGCCGTGCCGCAGCGCAGCATCGACGAATGCGCCACCGTCACAGAGCGGTTCATGACGCGATGGCAGGGCGATCCCGACCCCAGGCACGTGGAAGCCATCGACGCCTACTGGGTGACGGCGGCCGAACACGGCATGAACGCATCGACGTTCACCGCGCGCGTGATCGCCTCCACGGGGGCTGACGTGGCCGCCGCGCTGTCCGGGGCGGTCGGCGCCATGAGCGGGCCCCTGCACGGCGGCGCGCCTGCCCGTGTGCTGCCGATGGTCGAGGAGGTCGAGCACAGCGGCGACGCCCGCGCCGTGGTCAAGGGCGTCCTCGACCGCAAGGACAAGTTGATGGGCTTCGGCCACCGGGTGTACCGCGCCGAGGACCCGCGGGCCAGGGTGCTGCGCGCCACCGCCAAGCGACTGGAGGCGCCGCGCTTCGAGGTGGCCGCCGCGCTGGAACAGGCCGCATTGGCCGAACTGCGGGAACGGCGGCCCGACCGCGCGATCGAGACCAACGTCGAGTTCTGGGCGGCCGTGATCCTCGACTTCGCCAAGGTGCCCCCCAAGATGATGCCCGCGATGTTCACCTGCGGCAGGACCGCGGGTTGGTGCGCGCACATCCTCGAGCAGAAACGGCTCGGCAAGCTGGTCCGCCCGTCGGCCATCTACGTCGGCCCGGCCCCGCGCAGCCCGGAGTCCGTCGAGGGCTGGGACGAGATCTCGGTGCCTTCGGCGTCGTGAGCGCGGCGACATTCGCCTCCGCGGCAACGGCATTCGCGAGGCTGGTGCACGACATCCCTGCGTCGAAGTGGGACGGGCCTGGCCTTGGCGAATGGGATCTGCGCTCGCTCGTCGGTCACACGTCACGCTCGTTGGTCACGGTCAGCAGCTATCTGCAGACCACCGCTGAGCGCGAGGACATCGCGACTCCCGAGGAGTACTACGCGCGGGTGAACCCGTCGGTGCTTGGCATCGATTCGTCCGCGGTACTCGAGCGTGGCCGACGGGCCGGCATCGACCTCGGCGACGATCCGGCCGCCACCGTGGACGGGCTGGTGGAGCGGGCCCTTGGCGAGGTGGCCCGGGCGGACGACCCGCTGATCCAGGTGATCGGCGGACTGGGCATCCGGCTGCACACCTATTTGCCGACCCGAGTCTTCGAGCTGGCGGTGCACGGCCTCGACATCGCACGGGCTGCCGATCTGAACTTCACGCTGCCCGAAGACGTTCTTGCCGACGCCGCCGTGTTGGCGACGCGCGTCAGCGTGGTCATGGGTCAGGGCGAGGCGGTGCTGCTGGCGCTGACCGGCCGCGCCGAGCTTCCGCCGTCGTTCTCCGTGGTGTAGCCCGCGCGACGTGTCACCCTGGCCAGGATCGGCCCGTCGGCGACGAGGGTGAACGGCGTCGCCAACGGGAAATCGGAGTCGAGCGAACGGATCTCGCTGCGCCGCACCAGGGTGCTCAATGCCAGTGCGAGTTCGAGCATCGCGAAATGGTCGCCGACGCACGTCCGTGGTCCTGCGCCGAAGGGCAGGAACTGCCAGCGGTCGATGTTCTTGGCGACGTCGGGTCGGAACCTATCGGGATCGAATTCCGTGGGCCGCTCCCACAGCGTGGCATCGCGGTGGACGGCGTAGACACCGACGACCACCATCGTGCCCGCGCGCACCCGGTATCCGTCGACCTCGATGTCCTCCATCGCCAACCGGCCCGACACCGCGGCAGGCGGACACAACCGCAGCGCCTCGTGCAGGACCTGAACTGTGTAGCCAAGGTTGACGACGTCCTCGGGCGCGAGTTCCCGATCCCCGACGGCCGCTGCCTCCGCACGCACACGTTCCTGCATCTCGGGATGGCGTCCGAGTTGCCACAACGCGTAACCGAGCGTGGTCGCCGTCGTGTCGTGCCCGGCACCCATGAACACGATGAGTTCGTCGCGGATCTCCTCGTCGGTCAGGCCCCTACCGGTTTCGGGGTCGGTCGCGTCTACGAGCGCACGCACCAACGGAGCGTCGCGGTCTGCGTCCGCCCT